>JBGVIN010000013.1:0-25686 GCA_045123255.1 Eubacteriales bacterium | reverse complement strand
TTGAGCTCCTTAATTAAGTCGCCCTTGCCTCTGATGTTGATGTAGTGTGGCTCAAAGCCGTTTTCGGTATCAATGCCCAATGAGGACTTCGGTAAATCTCTTACGTGTCCTATTGAAGCGATGACCTTATAGTTAGATCCTAAATAACTCTTAACTGCACCTATCTTACCGGGTGATTCAAGTATTACAAGGTTGTTTGCCATATGTGTTCCTTTCTTGTTACTTTTTTATGTAGTATCCGCCCGGTACGTTTTCAATTGCGCCTGCAAGCTGAAGCATCATAATAAGTGATGAAATCTCTTGTGCGCTTGAACCAATTTCCAATAAAGCGTCAACGGTATATAATTTATCATATTCCATTCCGTCATAAATCACGAGCTGGTCGGGTGTTAAGACGGACTTGTCAAACGCACTCTTTTCAGCTTCGTTTTTCGACGGTTTGTTATCATTATTTGTAGTTTCGTAAAAGCCTTCTACATTATAGCTTGATGCTACTCTTTTGAACTTTTCAATATTCGGCTTTTGCTTTGATGCGCTTATATTTATAATATGCGCATATTTGTCAAGAAATTGCTCTAAAACGTCAATTGCCGCGGTTGCAACTCTCGCTCCCTCCATAAGAAGCTTGTTCGTTCCTTGGTTATTATGCTCACGAACAGAGCCCGGATATGCAAAAACAACCTTTCCCTGCTTAATTGCCTTACCTGCAGTAATCAAAGCACCGCTATTTAAGTCGCACTCTACAACAACAGTTGCAGGTGAGAGGGCGCTGATAATTCTGTTTCTAACAGGAAAGTTAGGTCCGTTTGGCGGTGTATGCGGCGGATATTCGGTGATAACCGCACCAACGTTTATAATCTTTTGCATAAGCGCAAAGTTTTCACGCGGATAACAAACGTCAATACCCGAGCCTAAAACCGCAACAGCCGAGCCGCCTGCGTAAAGCGCACCCTTTTGCGCGGTACAGTCAATTCCCTTAGCCATACCGCTAACGACAACCGCACCGCCCTTTGCCAGACCGTAACCCAGCTCATAAGCGTTCTTTTGTCCCTCAACTGTCATTTTCCTTGTGCCAACAACCGAGATAGCGAGCTCGTTTTCAAAGTCGGGAAGCTTGCCGCGACAGTACAAAACCGCAGGATAATCCGCAATGAAGCGAAGCGGAGCGGGATATTCGTCATCACTTGGAGTGATAACGTCGACGTCGTGTTCGTTACACCAACTTAAAACCTCTTCAGCATATGAAAGATTTTTGTCAAGAAGCTTAGACTTAAACGAAGGATTAAGCCAACTGATTAAAGCGACATCTGAATCGTCAGAATCGTAAATTGCTTCAAGAGAGCCAAAATGGTTAAAGAGCTTTTGGTAAACCGTTGTGCCTGCACCAAAGTGCAAGGAAAGCCATAACCAAAGGAGCTTTTCTTTCATAAATCCACCTCGCAATAGTAATTTCTCTAATTATAATAACATTTTACTTTCGATTTGTCAATATTATATATTATATATTATACATTATTTTGAGAGTTCCCACATAAATATCGCGCTTGCCATAGCCGCATTAAGTGATTCCGTGTTTTTTTCAATAGGAATAAATATCGTATCATCAACCGCCGAAAGCACCTCACGTGAAATTCCATGACCCTCGTTACCGATGATAATTACGTCACATGCGCCAATTTTTTTCTCACCGAGAATTAAAGAATTTTCATTTAGCGCCGCACCGTAAACGCGTTTTCCACAGCTTTTCAAAGCGTTTATCGAGCCTACAAAATCATCCACCACGTCAATTCTCATCTTAAAAAGTGCACCCATTGCGGCTCTAACCACCTTTTGGGAGTAAAAATCCGCACAGTCCTTTGAAAAAATAAGACGATCAATACCAAACGCGCACGCATTTCTCAAAATTGTGCCAATGTTTCCCGGGTCGCGCACTGACTCAATCATTACGATTTTTTCACCGTCATACGGCTTTTCAGCCACGCTTAACGACTTATGATTTTTGCTAATAAATGAGCAAACCGCCATAACACCCTGAGGCGCATTTTCCTCGGAAATTTTTTCGTAAACCGCTCCGCTTACCAAAAGGACGATAGTTCCGCTTTTTTGGCAGGAATATATTTGTTTTTCGAGGTCGGAATCAAGCTCAAAATCCTCGCGAATTACAATATATTTTATATCAAGCGAAAAGTCGATTGCTTCCTTTACCAGCTTGACTCCGTCGCATATAAACAGCTTGTCCTCTTGTCTATATTTTTTGTTGCTTAGCTTGTTAATTTTTACAATTGTCGAATTTGTTCTACTTGTTATAAATTCTGCACGAAAAATGTAATTTTTCATAGTATTTTTTGCCTCCATAAAAGCGAGCAAAAAGCCTAAAAATCTCGGCTAATGCCCACTCTGTTAAAATGCAAAAAAACTCGGCATAGCCGAGTTTTATTTGTTAATTAAAGAGCTGCCTTTGCCTTCTCAACGAGTGCTGCAAATGCTTCCTTATCAGAAACTGCAAGCTCTGCGAGCATCTTTCTGTTGAGGTCAATGCCTGCAAGCTTAAGACCGTGCATAAATGTTGAGTAGTTTACGCCGTTAACCTTAGCTTGTGCAGAAATTCTTGTAATCCAAAGAGAACGGAAGTCTCTCTTCTTCATCTTACGGCCTGCGAATGCGTAGTTGCCGCTCTTCATAACAGCTTGCTTAGCCATCTTGAAGTGCTTGCTCTTAGCGCCCCAGTAACCCTTTGCCATTTTTAAAACTTTATTTCTTCTTTTACGTGCCATCATAGCACCCTTAACTCTTGCCATCTTAAAAATCCTCCTTGTACTAACGTTTCACTCTAAATTATTTGTTGATAAGCTTCTTGATTGTAGGAGCCATGCTCTCGCTGAGGTATGAGCCTGAACGAAGATTTCTCTTACGCTTTGCTGTCTTCAAGCCAAGATTGTGACGGTGTTGTGCATGGAACATTTTTACTTTTCCAGTTCCTGTTAAAGAAAATCTTTTAGCGGATGCCTTATGTGTTTTGATCTTTCCCATGATATTTGTTTCCTTTCGTAGTAAATATACTATCTTATTTTTTTACAGGTGAAATTGTAACAGACATTCTTCTTCCATCAAGTGAAGGAGCCTTGTCTGTGCTACCGTATTCAGCGCAAAGCTCGATAAATCTACCGATAATCTCAACGCCAACCTCGGTGTGAGCCATTTCTCTGCCCTTGAATGAGAGAACAACTCTAACCTTGTCTCCGTTTTTCAAGAAGCGGATTGCATTATTTGCTTTTGTCTGAAAATCGTGAGTATCAATTCTGCAAGAAAGCTGAACTTCCTTAACGTCAACAGTTTGTTGCTTTTTCTTTGCTTCCTTTTCTCTCTTATCTCTGTCGTAACGGAACTTACCGTAGTCCATAATACGACATACAGGTGGGGTAGCACCGGGTGCAATAAGAACTAAATCAAGTCCTTGTGCATATGCCTTTTCCAAAGCAACATCCGAGGACATAACGCCGAGCTGTTCACCGTTGTCGGCAACAACACGAACCTCCTTCAATCGGATATCTTCATTGATAGTCATTTCTTTTGCGTTGCTAATAACCAAGCACCTCCAATTTAACAAAAGCTACATTTAATAAATAAAAAATGTGCGAAAGAAACAATACTCTCCGCACAACAAAAAACTACTTAAAAGTAGTAAATTATTAACCACAAGCACATAATCCTTGGGTGAGAACGGAGTGTTCTGCTTCCTTTTGCTCAATTATATTATCATACATTCTTTAATTTGTCAATAGTAATTTTGAATTTTTTGAAAATTTTTGCAAATTTCGCATCCCGCCGTCAAAAAAGGCGACGGGACACTGAATTTATTATATATTTTGCTTATAATTTGTCTTTAAGATATGCTTCAAAAGTCTTACGGCACAAAGCTGTGCTTCCTCTTTTTTAACGTTACCGTTTTCAAGACCCTCGATAATTTGCTTTCTAAAGCGACCTGGCATAATAAGGTCGTTGCACGCGTGCACGTGCTCCTGCGGATTTGCACACGGGTTCCAGTCGGTCATTACTATTCCCTCATAGTCCCATTCGCCTCTTAAAACGCCCATAAGAAGGTCGTAGTTCGTTGATGCAAACGTGCCGTTAATCTTGTTATACGCGGTCATAATTGCGTGAGGTCTGCCCTCTTCAACCGCAATTTTGAAGCCCTTTAAGTAAATTTCACGCAAAGCTCGCTCACAAACCTGTGAATCAGAAACGCCGCGCTCATATTCGATATTGTTGCAAGCAAAATGCTTAACCGTTGTATATTTACCTGTTGGCTCTGCATTATCGTCGTATTGAACGCCGATTGTAATGTAAGCGCCAATCTTACCTGCGATAATCGGATCCTCTGAAAGATACTCAAAGTTTCTGCCGTTAAGCGGATTCCTGTGAATGTTAATACCGGGGGCAAGCCATCCCTCGATGTCGGAAATTATAAGGTCATCGCGTACACATTCGCCGAATTTTCTTGCACTTTCAAGGTCCCAAGAATTTGCAAAGCAAGTGCCTGACGGATATGCAACAACCTCGCGTGAAAGCTCTGTATCCGTGTCAATAGGGGTTGTAAATATAGCAAGACGCACACCCGCAGGGCCGTCAGCGCAAGCGTTTACGGGAATTTGGTACTTTTCGCTTGACCACATCTCACCTGCCGCACCGCGCACCTTTATTGCCATGCTACCAACGTTTGCGTTGGCATTTGCTCCCTCGTAAATAACGCCGTTTAATATATCGGCAAGCTCGCTATCGGAAAACTGTGAGACAACGTCCTCGGCGGTTGCTTTTCCGTCAATTACGTCCTTTAAGGTGTAAAGCTCGTCGCTCTTCCTTTCAAGAAGCTTTATAGGTGCGTTTTCAATAACGCCGTGAACTACCGTTTCAACTAAATCACAGTCGAATTCAAGCACCTTAGCCGCCGATTTTTCTGCTTCCTCGCCGTCGTATGTATAAGGTGATGCACCCTTACTTGAAAGCTCATCAAAGTCAGCTTGCTTTGTGCATCTGTTCTTTACTACGTCGCAAATTACTTCCTTATTTACGTTAATAGCGCACGCGATTTTGGTATTTCTCGATGAGTTACCAACTCTTACGTAGTATTTGCCTGCTTCAAGAATAAAGCTTGCTCTTTCCTCGTCATATGATGCCATTTCAGTAAGGTCAAAGGACAAAAGAAGCTCACAGCTTTCATTTGGAGCTAAAACGTCAGTCTTTGCGTACGTGCAAAGCTCTTGGTAAGGCTTTTCAAGCTTAACAGATGGAGCTGAAAGATAACACTCTATAATTTCTCTGCCGCTATATTTGCCAACGTTTGTAACCTTAACAGTTAAATCAATGATTTGACCGTCAATCTCGATATCAATAACCTCGCTTGCAAAATCGGTATAGGATAGACCATAGCCGAATGGAAATCTTGGCTCAACGCCGAAGGTGTCAAAGTATCTATAACCAACGTAAATGCCTTCCTTATATGGCACTTCCTTGGTGGTAATTCCATCTTTTGTCGGATAATCCTCGTATTTGTACGCCCAAGTTGTAGTGAGCTTACCGTTTGGAGTTACCTTGCCTGAAAGCACGTCGGCAACTGCGTAACCGAACATCTCACCACCCAAGGAAACGTCAACAAGTGCATCAATTTTGCACTCATCGATAGCTCTTAAATCAAGCGGGCCGCAGGTGTTAAGAAGTAAAATTGTTTGATTAAATGCGCTTGAAACCGCTTTAACGAGATTAATCTCGTCCTCGTGAAGTCTAAAATAGCCTTTCTCGTCCTTTAAGTCAAATGCTTCGCCCGAGTTTCTGCCAAGCGTGATAATAGCAACGTCGGACTTCTTTGCCGCTGCTTCGATAGTATCATTGTCAACCTTAATTTCCTCTTGGCGCCAGGTCCAAACGTCCCAGCTTCTGTTCATTAAGCGTTGGTCCTCCCAATCCTTAATGTAGTCAAGGCAAAATGCTTCAAGCTCGCTATTAAGCGCGTAGCCTGCGTCTTTAAGTCCCTCGTTGATTTGGGATATAGATTGCGCCATCATATCGCCCGAGCCCCAACCAAGACGGAAGCATCTGTACGCGCAAGTGCCGAAAAGCGCAATTTCCTTATTTTTATCAAGCGGAAGCGCACCGTTTTCGTTCTTCAAAAGAACAATTCCGTCAGCCGCCGCCCCTCTTGCAAAATTCATTTTTTCTTGTCTTAACATATTTTTCTCTCCTAAGATAAATACTATATGCTTATTCTAACATAATTTTACTTGATAGTCAATTATAAATGTTGAAATGTTTACAATTTAATATATAAGGGGCGCACGCGCCCCTGTTTAATTTTCAAAAAGCTTGAAAGCAGTTTCCGTCATAACGTAAATGCTTGAGGCATTTTTGTTTTTGTTTTTTGAAGAAATAAATATTCCGTCATCAATTCCCCAAAAATTCGGTTTTCCCGAAAATAAAACTATCACCGTTTCATCCTTTTCTTTAATTGGCTTTACCAAAGCGGTTTTTACACTGCTCGGTCGCATTGTTCCACCAAAAGGGTATAGCTGCTCTCTATAGATTGTCCCATCGTCTCCGCAATGAATAATAGTTGATTTGCTAATCGGCTTTTTAATTTCATATACAGTATATTTTTGACCGTTAAAATCAAATTTGACAGTCTTATAGCTTTCCGTTTCATCAAATCTTATACCGAATTTAATGTAGTAATTATAAAGCGAAAGTGATTTTTCCTCCTTACACTCCATTATGTCAGATATGTCACAATTAAGACAGGAACAGATTTTAACAAGCGTTTCGGTTGTAACTGTTTTATTTTGAGAAAGCTTAGCAATAATCCGTGAGCTTAGTCCTGTTTCCTCCATAAGCTCGGTTTTTGTCATATTTTTATCAATTAGTAGTTTCCATAATTTAGAGTAATCTATATACATAAACTCACTTCCTTTCTATATTAATAATAACATAAATAGTTAAATGTGTCAATAAAAATTTACTTTAGTAAAGATTTAATATTAAAATAAGCAAAGCGAGTGCCGAAGCACTCGCCTGTTATTATAATTTTTTGAAATTTTCAAGCCCGTATTCTTTATAGGTTTTATTATACTGCTCTAAGAATATTTCGGGTTGCTTTGCAAAATCCTCTCCATTTGCCAATGACACAATTTTATATGCTTTGTCAATTGAGCTTTGACATTTTTCAATATCGCCTAATTTGAAGTAGCAGCCCGCCATTTGAAGATAGCAACACATATGGTGGGTTTGCACACCGTCGAACAGATATGTCTCGGAACAGAATTTATCCGTTGTCATAAATCTTTCAATTACATCCTTGGATTCTTCAAAGGATTTTAGTGCATTTTGATAATCTCCTATTTCAAAATATCCCTCACCTTCCATCATGCAAGCTATGAAAAACTCTTGATATTCAATAATTTTCCAATCCTTTGCTTCTTTTAATCTATCCTCACCTTTTAAGGAATAGGCGGAAACACGCATTTTATCGTTTAGCAAATACGGGTACATATATGGCAAGGTGTCAATGATTTGCTTCGCATCAATATATCTGTTTTGCATTAAATACAGCGAAGCTAGGTCTGCTTTAGCACTACAAACACAGAAAATATCAGTTGCTTCTGCAATTATTTTGTGTGCCATGGAAATTGCTTTATCTGTGTATTCAGTTTTTCCATATGTGCGTATATGGCACTCGTACAGAGAAAGAAGCTCTCGTAAAATCAAATCATTGTTGGGATAATCGTTTAATGCGTTTAAAAGTATTGCCTCGCATTTTTCAATATTGTTCCAAAAATATTTTTTTGAACTTGTAATAATATCATTTACCTTTTGAGCAGTTTTGGTTTTATCATAACCCATCAAAGTATCAATACTAACATCAAAAATGTTCGCCAAAATCGGAATTGCAGTAATATCGGGATAAGCAGCTTCCGTTTCCCATCTTGATACTGTTTGCGGTGTTACATTTAACTTTTCTGCAAGCTGCTCCTGTGTCATTTTATCACGCTTGCGTAATTCTTTAATTTTTGCTCCTATACAAATAGTCATAAAATTTTCCTCCTTGTTTCTAACGACAGGAATGAAGCGAACCGGTTCTTTCACTTTTGTCATCTTAATTATATCATACAATAAAGCTCAGAACAATGGCGTATTTGTTGAGAAAAATAAATTTCAAGTTGAGTTTACAAAAGCGAGTGCCGAAAACTCAACACTCGCCGTTTAGAAGGTTAACTCAAAGATTTTACAATTTCTTTGAATTCTTTAGTTTCTCTAATGCTTGAAAAGTCTTTTTCCTGTAGCCATTTATCCCTCATTCTTATTCTAAGTGGTCGTGGATCACTTGTCTCAAAATCAGCTTTGCTCCAGCTTCTTTTTCCAAGTAAAAAGCTTTCATACTCTCCGCCCTTTGCACTATCATAATTTATAGCATGCTCAGCCGCGATTTTCAAATGCTCAATCGCCTTTTCTTCGTTTCCGATACGTGCATATTTTTCTGCATAACAACAGTGTGTCTGAGTATTTCCGTAGCCATCATCAGGTGGCACACTGTCATAAACAATTCTGTCCAATTCCGCTTGCTTTTCATATAGCTTTATATACTCCTCATCACTTAAACCCTTAACGCCCGTCATCTTATTGATGCCACCACTTAAAATATTATAGCCAGACATTATTTGTTCTCTTGCGTGCTGAAGCTCCTCACCCTTATCAAGTGCCCAATAGATATTGAATTCTCGACAATGCTCCCAAGAAGGTAATGTTTCGTAAATTCTTCTCCCCTCCTCTTTTCTACCAAGCTCACAGTGATTAAACGCCAAGCGTATAGTTGCCTCTAACCTTATATCTTGGTCGGGACAGTATTTCATAATACGCTCTCCAAGCTCGGTAATTTCAGCATCATACTTATGCATATTTTCTTTCCACTCAGGCAAGCCACCATCATCATCTCCCGAAAGAAAAAGCGCATACATCAAATTGTTAAGCAGCTTATAATTGTTTGGAAATTCACGAATACCCTCGCGTGCTATTCGTATGCACTCATATACATCTCCTTGGCTAATTGCAGACTTAAAATCGCAAAGGTATTTATCCACCTTTTTCTTTACAAGAATTTCGTCAACACCCATTAGCTCATCAACTGTAGTTTTGAAAAAATCAGCAATAACAGGAAGCATTTCAATATCGGGATAGCTTGAATCTGTTTCCCAACGAGAAACGGTTTGACAAGAAACGTTAAATATTTCTGCAAGCTGCTCTTGCGTAATATCTCTTTCTCTGCGTAATCTCTTTATATTTTCGCCTATCTTTAATCTCATAAAATTCTCCTTGTGAAAAAATTGTATTCAGATCTGTTTACAATTTGATTATAGCAGAGATTTTATGCTAATTCAACAACACATATCGAGAGTTTTTTTCAAGCGTTGCGTGAATTTAGATAAAATTAAGCGAGTGCCGAGGCACTCGCTTAGTAATTATTTTTTAGGATAGCTGTCTTTAAGACCAACGATACGGTTATAGGTGTTAGGATATTTTGTATCCTTGCAGTAGTAGCCGTTTCTTACAAATTGGAACTTTTCGCCCGCGTCGGCTTCGTCAAGGCACTTTTCAACAAGTGCGTTTTCAACCTTCATAAGTGATTCGGGGTTCAAGTAATCATTGTAGGTTTTGCCCTCGGGCATATCACCGAGATTATCAATTGTAAAGAGCTTATCGTAAAGCATAAGTGTTGTCTTTTGAGCGTTTTCGCTGCTAAGCCAGTGAATTGTACCCTTGATTTTACGACCGTCAGCGGGCATACCGTTGCCTGTTTCGAGGTCAGCGGTACATCTGATTTCAACAATTTCACCGTTTTCGTCCTTGATAATTTCGTTGCACTTAACGATATATGCGCCCATTAAGCGAACCTCGCCGTCGGGCTTTAAGCGGAAGAACTTTGGTGGTGGAACCTCCTCAAAGTCGCTCTTATCAATATAAATTTCACGTGTGAAGGCAAGATTTCTTGTGCCTGACTCGGGGTCGTTAGGATTGTTCGATACAGGGAAATATTCAACCTTGTTTTCGTCGTAGTTAGTGATAACGAGCTTGATAGGATTTGCAACGCAAATTCTTCTCTGTGCGGTCATATTAAGCTCTTCTCTTATGCAATGCTCCAAAAGCTCGATATCAACGATGCTGTACGCCTTTGCAACGCCTGCACGGCTAACGAAATCGATAATTGATGCAGGGGTGTAGCCACGGCGGCGAAGTCCGCAAAGCGTTGGCATTCTTGGGTCGTCCCAGCCGTCAACCATATTGTTTTCAACGAGGTATCTAAGGTATCTCTTGCTCATTACCGTATAGGTAACGTTAAGACGTGCAAATTCTCTTTGCTTTGGCTTATTTTCAAAGCCGATATTGTCAACAACCCACTCATAAAGCGGACGGTGGTTTTCAAATTCAAGTGAACAAAGTGAGTGCGTAATGCCCTCAATTGCGTCTTGGATAGGGTGAGCATAGTCGTAAAGCGGATAAATGCACCATTTATCGCCTTGGCGGTGGTGATGCGCCCTTAAAATTCTGTAAATTGCAGGGTCTCTCATATTGATGTTGGGAGATGCCATATCAATTTTCGCTCTTAAGGTCTTTGCGCCGTCGGGGAACTCGCCATTCTTCATTCTCTCGAATAAATCAAGGTTTTCCTCAACTGTTCTGTCTCTATATGGGCTGTTTTTGCCAGGCTCGGTAAGAGTGCCGCGATATTCCTTCATTTCGTCAGCTGAAAGGTCGCAAACGTATGCCTTGCCTTCCTTGATAAGCTTTACTGCGTATTCGTAGCACTTATCAAAGTAGTCAGAGCCGTAGTAAATTCCGCCTGTTGGTGTTGCGCCAAGCCAGGTTAAATCCTCCAAAATGCTCTCAACGTACTCCGTGTCCTCCTTTGAAGGGTTGGTATCGTCATATCTTAGGTTGAACTCTCCGCCGTATTTCTTTGCGGTTTGAGAGTTAATCCATATAGCCTTTGCACTACCTATATGAAGATATCCGTTTGGCTCGGGCGGAAAACGGGTGTGGATTTTTCTTGAAAAGCCGTTTGCCAAATCCTCGTCAATTATGTCATGTATAAAATTTGAATTCATTTCTTCCATTTTTATAGCACCTTTATCATTTCATTTACACGGTTTATAACCTTATTTTGTCCCAAAATCTGCATTACCGAATACATATCGGGGGAATTAAGCTTTCCTGTTACCGCAAGGCGGATAAACATACTGATATCGGACACGTTGCCCTTGTACGCTTCAGGATTTTGCTTATACGCCTTCATATCGGAGGCAAAGCCGAGCATATCTGCAATATCCTTGATTTTTTCAAACCAAACGTTCATATCATCGTTTATATCAAAGGTTTTTACAAACTCTTCAAGAGTGAGCTTAATATCTGATTTTGCGAATTTCTCATCGTAAGCGTCCTTTATCTCGAAAAGACCGTCGTAGAAGAAATCAACGTAGTCACGCACGTCCTTCCAAACCGCAAGGTCCTTTCTTGGCTTTTTGCCGCCTCTGCCGATTGCAAAAATTGCTTTTGTGTATTCGGGGTTAGCGGTAAGCTCCTTATAAAGCTCGGGGTCAAAATCCTTTGCCCACGCGCTTGAAAGCTCGTAAACCTCGTCGGCACTCATGCGTGAAATAACGTTCTTTGAAACGTCATTTAGCTTTGCAAAGTCGAAAAGACAACCCGAAATTGACATTTTCTTTATGTTAAATGGGAAATCCGTATATGGCTTGTCCGCATTTTGCATATGCCACTCCTCATAGTTTGAGTTAAGAAGTGTCATAATGTACTCGCAAACCGCCTCTGGACAGTAGCCCATTGAGGTATAGTCGTCCATATTTGCGCCCATATCGCGCTTTGAAAGCTTCTTTTTGTTGCCGTTTTCGTCAATACGCATAATTTGAGCAATATGCATATATTTTGGAAGCTTAAAGCCGAGATAGCTAAAGAGCTGAACGTGCTTTGCAAGGCTTGGAAGCCATTCCTCACCGCGAATAACGTGAGTTGTACCCATTAAATGGTCGTCAACCGCGTGTGCAAAGTGATAGGTCGGAATACCGTCGGATTTAAGAAGCACGAAATCCTCGTCATTTTCGGGAATTTCAAGCGCGCCCTTAACAAGGTCGGTAAACTTGAACTTTTTCTCGGGGTCTCCGTTTGCCAAAATTCTAAGCACGAATGGGTGTGAAGCCTTAATATGCTCCTCTACCTCTTCAATTGTGAAATTACGACCTCTAAGCATAGCCGCGCGCTTTGCCTCTGCCTCTGCCTGCCAGTCGGTATTTTTGATTTCTTCCTTTTTGTTCACCGCTTGAAGCTCGTCAAGCTCCTCCTCCGTGGTGAAGCAAGGATACGCCTTGCCTTGACGCACAAGCTCCTTTGCGTAAACCTGATAAATAGGTCCGCGCAAGCTTTGCTTATAAGGTCCGTATGCGCCCTTATCGCTAATTTTGCCGTTTTCGTCAAGAATTGCGCCCTCGTCAAAATGAATTCCGTATTTTGCAAGCGTTTTGATAAGTCCCTCAGCGGCACCCTCAACCTCACGCTTAGCATCGGTATCCTCTATTCTAAGGTAAAATACTCCGCCCGATTGGTGAGCTAATCTTTCGCCAACGGTTGACGGAAAAAGGCCGCCAAAGTGAACGAAGCCTGTTGGGCTTGGAGCAAATCTTGTAACCTTTGCGCCCTCGGGAAGCTGACGCGCAGGATATTTCGCCTCGATATCACAGGGAAGCTCGGTTATATGAGGGAAAAGTAATTCCGCAAGATAATTAAAATCCATATTACACCTCGTGTAAACAATAATATCTAAAATATTATAACACGCAAAAATAAAATTGTCTATAACTTTTTATAATTATTTTCTTTAATTTGTAAATTGTCGCCTTCCTTGCCTCGACAAGTTAAAGTATAATCGCCAAGAGCAAGTAGAAAAATGCTCTTGGCGACAATCTAATTAATTAGAAAGTATTATGGTACTTAGTGATTTTCTTTGTCCCTCAGTAGGTGGCTTTAGCTTGCCGTTGTTTAAGAGAGCAACGATACAGTGGAGCAAGAAGCATCCGTCAGCGTGGAAAACAAACTGCAACTCATACGCCTTCACTCTGCGAAGATGGGTAGGTACGGAGTTCAAGACCGCCTCAACATAAGGAGCTTTGATATCCTCAAATGCATACTTGTATTTTTCTTTAATTTTTTCTCCGATTTTAAGAAGCTTAGTTTGAATTTCTTTGTTTCTTAAAACAATAACCTGCCATGCCGTTTTGAAGTATCCGTCATAATCACCCCAAGTTTTGATATATCCCCGCTCGGAAAGCCAAGCATAATCCTCTTTTGAAAGAAGAAGACATTCTTCCTCGTGCTCATACAGTGAGAGGACGCGCTCTGTAACTTCATGCTCATATTGATTTACGTCAATGCGTCGTCCCGACCATTCGCTATCAACCTTCCAAAGCATATGATCTCCGTTCGTATCATAATAGGGTCCACACCAATCTCTCATATAAACGTAATCATTTGGCAATTTCAAATCATCCGGTACAACAGATGCATAAGCAATATTATGTGCTCCGTCGGGTCGAATGGTAGCAACATCGTCAAAAGCAATTGTACTATCAATCAGTTTTTCACCCGACATCGCTGCGATATACGGTATAAGCGACCACAAAAGGAAATTTTTATCTCGCAGTGGATTTTCATTTGAAGAGCCCTGAAGCATTTGATTGCAAAAAATAGCTTCATCGTCCAAAATACCGCTATTCGTTAACTCATCATAGAGCTCGTTTGCAAACAATCCTGCCGCTTTTTTATACATTGCATCCTGCATAGTCAAAAGCTCTGACGTCGGCTCGCTTATGATAAAATTAACGATATACTTGTCCCCCGTTCGCTTCAAAAAGCCGTATTCATCCAAAAAGTCAACTTCGGTTTCGACATACACGGGTGAAACACCGAGTGCATCGGCAATTTCATTAATAGTTTTAGCTTCGTTACGTACACAATAGCAAATGTTTTGCGATAGAGCTGAACGGAAAAATTCCTCACAAGATTTCGTTCCGATAGAACCGTTAATGCCAACCATGCTAAATTTGATAGGGTTAAACTTTAATTCACTTGTTTTTCTCATAGTTTCCATACCTCGTTTCAATTCTTTTTTGGCTTCAAACAAGTGCCATTTGACTGTACCTAACGGAATATCAAGCTCTTTGGCAATATCTGCTTGCTTGCGATTTTCAAAATAGTACGCAATAACTATCCTTCTTTGTAGCTTTGAAAGATATGCTATTTCACTTTGTAAGCGCTCTATTGCCTCTGTATTATTGTCATCTAAATCCGTAAACGAATTGGGATCTGCAATTAGCTCAGATATCTCATTAATAGAAACACCCATCATTCTTTTAGCGGAATCTCGATAATAATTGCTCAAAGCATTATGCGCAATAGTCCAAATAAATTTGTTCGCATCCTCAATATTATCCTTTACGAGAAGCGCACGAAATGCTTTTAATACTATATCTTGAGTAAGATCCTCGGCATCTTGCACATCTTTGGTGCGTTTTAATGCAAATCCAAATATTGGTTTTAGATATTCGGTTATGATTTTTTCGGCATTTTCTCTGTTCACTTGCTTGTACCTCTTTGAAAGCTTTCACCCATATAGACACGGATTTTTTGAAAGGTTGGAGTTTTTTCTTAATTATACCATAAATTTTTTTGATATTCTACGAAAATATGCGGTTTTGCATAGCCTTGACGCAAAAAAAAGACGAGAAACTCGTCTTTTTTTGCTAAATATCGTTTTTATCGAAGTCAAGCTCCAAATTATCAATTTCGCCCTTGCCTTTTAAGATATAAGAGCTAAGCGGCTTGATAACCGAGATTTTGCGAGCGGTTTCACAGCTTTTAAGCGGAATATTCGACTCGAAATTATACTTATTTTCCCCTCTGTTTACTATGGTTACAGTAAACTCGCCGTCCTTGTATCTTGCAAAGGCAATAAGGTGAGCGGTACAGGTTATAAGCTTGAAAAGACCGTCCTTAAATACCGCTTCATTTTTTCTGATTTGACCTATCTTGCGGTAAAAATCAAGGATTTCTGTGTCCTCTTTTCCCCACGGGAAAGGAAGGCGGTTAAACGGATCGCGATAGCCCTCTACACCAGCCTCGTCGCCGTAATAAATACATGGCACACCAGGTACTGTCGCAACTATAGCATATGCAAGCTTCAAAAGCATTTTAGCACGCTTATATTCTTCTTTTGTCATTTTCTTAGTTGATAGCTCGGCGTTTGTATAACCGTCAACCGATGAGGCACCCAAAACGGTCAAAATACGCTCCGTATCGTGTGTGCCAAGCAGGTTCATAAGTAGGTCGGCATTGTGCTTCGGATAGTGGGAGGAAAGCATCTTGCAGGTGCTATAAAAGCGCTTATAATTGCCGTATTTTATATAGTCGATTATCGCCTCTCTAAAGGGGTAATTCATAACGGAATCAAGCTCACCGCCAAGGAAATATTTCTTGCGCTTATCGTATGCGATTTTATTCGACGCATCCTCCCAAACCTCACCGTAAACAATTCCCTCGGGATTTATTGATTTCACCTTGGAATTTAAGGTCCTTAAGAAATCGTCGCTTAATTCGTCCGCAACGTCAAGGCGGAAGCCGTCAATGCCCTTTTTCATCCACTTTTCAACAACGCCGCCGTCGCCCAAAATGAAATTTTTGTAGCTTGGGTTATTGCTATCTACGCGCGGCAGAATTTTAACGTCCCACCAGCACTCGTAATCATTTGGAAACTTACGAAAATTATACCACTCGTAATACGGTGATTTTTCGGACTGATATGCGCCAACCGAATTATAATTTCCTTCTTTATTAAAATATATACTGTCAGCACCTGTATGGTTGAAAACGCCGTCGAAAATGATGTGAATTCCGCGTTTTTTTGCTTCCTTAATAAGCTTATCAAGCGCTTTTTCGCCGCCGAACATAGAATCAACCGTCATATAGTCGCCAGTATCGTATTTGTGGTTGGAGTAAGCATCGAAAATCGGGCTCAAATATAGGCAGGTAACGCCCAATGATTCAATATAATCAAGCTTTTCTATAATGCCGTATAAATCACCGCCGAAAAACATATTGTTCTCAACGTCACCACCGGGAACATCGGCAAACTGCGGTATTCCGTTATACCAGTCGCCATTCATAACGGCGCTTTTCTTTGGCTTACATTTGCCACTGCTCTTAAATCTGTCAACGAAAATATGGTACATAATTCCGCCGTGCATCCAAGATAGGGCATTGTTTTCTTCCTTAAAAATGGTCAATTGAATTAAACCGTCGTTATTTTCGATTATCGAAAGCTCGTTTTCCCTTTCACCCTCGCCAAGGCAAAACGTCTTATCGGCTTGAATTTCATACTTGTAATAATATAGACCAATGCCAATATTTGACATATCTATTTTGCAGGAATATATATCGTTTTCGCCGTCGATTTCTTGCCATACGAGCTTGAATTTCATATATTTATGGTTTTCAAGCCCTTCACCAAAAAGGTGCATATTAACGCCTACAGCGCCGCACCTTCTTGGAATTGTTAAGGTAAAATCAACGGTTTTTTCGTGTGAAAACGCACCAAAGCTCGATACATTTTCCCCATCAATATACTTTTTTTCAAAAAAACTCATCAATTATTTTACACTTGTTAAGTGCCAAATCTTATCTGAATACTCCTTAATGCTGCGGTCAGCTGCAAAGAAGCCCGATTTTGCAATATTAACAAGTGACATTCTTCCCCACTCGTCTTTGTTGTTATATGCTTTGAATATTTCCTCTGCCTTGTTGTAGTAGGAATCGAAGTCTGCAAGACACATATACGGGTCTGCAACTCCGCCGAAGCCGCCAATTAAATAGTTAGCAATATTAGCAAACGAAACGCTGTTAAAGCCTTTGTTTAAGCGGTCAATCGCCTTTTTAATTCTTGGGCTTTGGTTGTAGAAATCGATTGAACGGTAGCCCTTTTCCCAAAGCTCGTCAACCTCCTTCGCAGTAAGACCGAAGATATAGATATTCTCCTCTCCAACCGCGTCCTTCATTTCGACGTTTGCACCGTCAAGCGTACCTATTGTAAGCGCACCGTTCATCATAAACTTCATACAACCGGTGCCGCTTGCCTCCTTGCCTGCCAAGGAAATTTGCTCACTGATTTCGGAAGCGGGCATTAAAACCTCAGCCGTGCTAACGTTATAATCCTCTAAATATACAACCGATAGCTTATCCTTAGCCTTAGGATTTTTTCTTATATCCTCGCCAAGATTCCAAATAAGCTTGATAATATCCTTCGCCATATAGTAGCCGGGCGCCGCCTTACCGCCGAAAATAAACGTCTTTTTGGTAACGTCCTTATCGGGATTTTCCTCAATATCAATATAGTAAGAAATTATTTTGAGGGCGTTAAGAAGCTGACGCTTGTATTCGTGCATTCTCTTAACCTGAACGTCAAAGACCGCCTCAGTATCGAGAGAGTTGCCGGTTTTGTTAAACACGTACTTAGAGAGCTTTAGCTTGTTATTCTCTTTAATTTCGTGAAGCTTTTTAATTACCGTCTTATCATCTGCGTATTTAATCAGCTTTTCAAGCTCGACAGGATTTGTAACGTAGCCATCGCCTATTAAATCGTTTAGTAGCGCGGAAAGCTCGGGGTTTGAATAGCAAAGCCATCTTCTGTGTGCAATTCCGTTTGTTACGTTAGTAAATTTGTGCGGTGTATATCTGTAAAAATCGTGGAAAACAGTCTTTTTAAGAATTTCCGAGTGAAGGGCTGATACGCCGTTGACGGTATTCGAGCCAACTACGCTCAAATTTGCCATTCTAACCTGACCGTGACCGATGATAGCCATTCTTGAAATCTTACCCCAATCTCCGGGGTATGCATTCCAAAGGTCAGCACAGAAGCGGCGGTTGATTTCCTTCACAATTGAATGAATTCTCGGGAGCTTAAAGCTGAATAAATCCTCATTCCAGCATTCAAGTGCCTCGGGCATAACCGTATGGTTTGTATACGAAAGCGTTTTTGTTACCGTGTACCAAGCGTCGTCCCAGGTATAATTATATACGTCCATCAAAATTCTCATAAGCTCGGGCACACAAAGCGCAGGATGCGTATCATTGATGTGAATTGCAACCTTGTCCGCAAACTCGTTCATTGAGCCGTATGCGGCGATATGGTCGCTTATAATGCTTTGAAGCGATGCGGAAACTAAGAAATATTGTTGTGTTAAGCGAAGTAGCTTTCCCTCGGTATGCTCGTCAGATGGATAAAGCACCTTTGAAATTACCTCAGCGTTGCTCGCCTGCTGAATTGCCTTAACGTACTGTCCCTGCGAGAAAAGGCTCATATTAAAGTTGGTAATATCGTGAGCGCGCCAAAGGCGAAGTCTGTTTACAGCCGTACCTGCACCCGAAACCATCATATCGTACGGGATTGCCTCAACCTCTTCGTAATTTTCATATTTTATAAGAAGCTTGCCGTTTTCCCACTCCTCCTTGATTTGACCGCCAAAGCGAATGGTGAACTTCTTATCAGTTCTTGGAACTAACCAATCCTCTCCCTTTGGAAGCCAGTTATCGGGAAGCTCAACCTGGTTTCCGTCAATAATCTTTTGCTTGAAAAGACCGTACTCATAAAGAATTGAAAATCCGTCGCCGGGGTAATTAAGTGATGTGAGCGAATCCATAAAGCAAGCCGCCAAGCGTCCAAGACCGCCGTTTCCAAGACCCGGATCGGGCTCCATTTCATAAATTTCATCAATATTAAAGCCGTAATCGTTAAGCACGTCCTTATAAAAGTCTGCAATACCAAGATTTCTAAGGTTGTTCTTAAGGGAACGGCCTATCAAAAACTCCATACAAAGATAATAGATTTTCTTTGCCTTCTCCTTTTTTACCTTATGCTTAAACGACGATCTTTTTTGTGTTAATATATCTTTAACCGTTAAAATTGTTGCCTTATAAATTTGCTCCTTGCTTGCATCCTCAAAATTTACGCCAAAATATCTTGAAAGCTTTAAGGTAAGTGCTTCTTTAACGGTTTCCTTTGTAAAAACTTGATTCATCTCTATCTCTCCTTCAATGTAAACCGCTTGTTTTTCAACAAAAATTTACATTTTTTGCCTGTTTGTATTAACAACTGTCCCGCAAAAAATTACGGGACAGATTTTTTATTTATTTGCTATGCTTCTATACAAATCTACGTATTTTTTTGCAGAAGCATTCCAAGAAAAATCAGATTGCATTGCTTCTTTTACAAGCTTTTGCCATCTTTCCTTGTCGTGGAAGAGGCTTACCGCTCTACCTACGGCATCCTTCATTTCGTGTGCATTGTAGTTGGCAAACGTAAAGCCGTTGCCCTCGCCGTTATACTCGTTATACGGCTTAATAGTATCGTAAAGACCGCCCGCCTCTCTAACCACGGGAACAGTTCCGTATGCACAGGAAATCATTTGTGAAAGGCCGCACGGCTCGCTCTTTGACGGCATCAAGAAAATGTCCGAGCCTGCATAGATTTTCTTCGATAAATCCTTGTTAAATTCAAGGAATATCTTAACGCTTTGGGGATATTTTACTTGAATATCCTTGAAATATTCCTCAATTTCACGCTCACCTGTGCCAAGAAGCACAAACTGTATACCAAGCTCAAGCATTTCGGGCAAAATGAACTTTACAAGGTCAAAGCCCTTATGGGACGCGAGACGCGAAATCATTGAAACGACAGGCACGCCTGCATCCTGCTTAAGGCCGCACATTTCTTGAAGCTGTCTTTTACATTCTGCCTTGCCAGCCATATTATTTACGTCAAATTTCTTAGCGATAGCGTTATCGTTTTTAGGATTATAGTAGCACGTGTCAATTCCATTAACAATACCCGTGATTTTATCACTATATTGATGCAAAATATAGTGAAGTCCGCTTGAAAAGAACTCCGTTTGAATTTCATCGGCGTAGCGCTTGCTAACCGTTGAAATCATATCAGTGCAAACAAGCGCACCCTTTGTTAGGTTGATAGCTCCGTTATATTCAACAATGCTCCTATCCCCAAAGCAATCAAGACCGAAAACGTCACCGAGAATAGACATAGAGAAAATGCCTTGGTAATCAATGTTATGAATTGTATAAATGGTCTTAATATCACAGTAATATGGGTTTAAGTAGTATTTTCTCTTTAGATAAATAACGGATGCGGCGCTTTGCCAATCGTTTGTGTGCAAAATATCGGGATAAAAGTCGATAAGCGGCATAATATCAAGCACCGCCTTACCAAAGAACGCAAATCGCTCTGCATCATCAAAGTCACCGTAAACCGAGCCTCTGTTGAAATAATATTCATTATCAATGAAATAGTACGTTACTCCGCCCATTTCACATTCAAAAACGCCACAGTATTGGTTTCGCCAAGATAGCCCAACAGTAGTATTACCAACATATTTAAGCTCACTCGCAAATTTTTCTTTTATTTGCTTGTAAAGCGGTAAAACAACTCTTACGTCAGCATTTTTATCATATGCACATATTGCTTGGGTTAACGAGCCGAGAACGTCACCAAGTCCGCCCGTTGAAATAAACGGAACCGCCTCTGCACCTACAAATAATATCTTCATATTTTTCTCCTTAAATCATTTTACCCTTTGCAAGATAGAAAGGAAGCGTTTCATCGCCCGAAAGAAGCTTATTATCTCTTATAACAACGTTCTTGTCGGCGATGACACAGTTAAGCATTACGTTTTCCCCGGTGTATGTATCCTGGAAAAGAATTGAATTTTTAACCTTTGTTCCCTTGCCTATCTTCGTGCCGCGGAAGATAATGGAGTTTTCAACCTCACCGTAAATTTCGCATCCGTCGGCAATAAGTGAATTTGTAACCTTAGCGTCGGGGCTATAATAGGTTGGTGCGGAGTTTCTAACCTTTGTATATACAGGTCTGTCCTTAACACCGAAAAGCTCGTGTCTTACGTTCTTGTCCTTTATAAGCTCCATACTCGACATATAATAATCCTGCGGCGAGGTAATGCAAGCAAAATATCCGTCGTATCTATAGGTTCTATACGATTTTCTCGTAATTCCGCGAAGGATAACGTCCTTTGTCAAGCTTGTATAATTGTGTGCAATTGAGTCAACAACGATTTCCTGCAAGTACTGTCTTGACATAACCATAATATTGAGGTTGATATCTGCTTCGCCTGCAAAATTTGTCGGATACGCTTGAACGTCGGTTATAACACCGTTTTCGTCGGAATCAACCAAAACGTTAATGTTAGCCTGCTCCTTCGTTAAATTAACTCTCTTAACCGCCATTGTAATATCTGCGTTGTTTGCTATATGGTAGTTAATCATATCGTTAAGGTCGATATTGCAAATAACGTCACAGTCGGACAAAACAACGTAGTCGTCGGTAATTTTGCTAATAGCAGGGTTAACGCTCTTTAACGCTTCAAGACGCGTTGTGTAAAGCTGATTTGCGGTATTAGCCGTTGTACGAATAAACGGTGGCAGAATTTTAATACCGCCGCTTCTTCTTGCAAGGTCCCAGTCCTTACCTGAGCCAATGTGGTCCATCAGGGATTGATAGTTATAGTGTGTAATTACACTAATATTGCTAATGTTAGAGTTAACCATATTTGAAAGAGTAAAGTCAATAAGTCTATATCTGCATCCAAATGGCACAGATGCCATAGTTCTGTTTCTTGTTAGCTCGGGGATATTGTTATCGTGAATATTTGAAAAAATAATTCCTGCAGTTGACATACTTACTTCCTCCTTATTCTTCTATTGTAGAAACGCCATCAAAGTCTGCGCTGTTTATCATTGCTTCTGAGTTAATTATAACGTTTTCATGAACGCAAAGACCGCTTCCAACAACCGCTATACCCTTTGCGGTAGCCTTATCCTCGCCAACGCTTGCGTTTTCGGAAATCACACTGTTTCCGTCGATTATCGAATAGGTTACATTAGCACCTGCCTTAACAACTGTGCCGCTCATAATAACGGAGTCCTTAACAAAAGCACCCTTTTCAACAATTACGTTGCTTGAAAGCACGGAATGCTCAACAGTGCCGTATATTTCGCAGCCGTCGGAAATGATAGAATTAGAAACCGTTGCACCTTCACCGATAAAATGCGGCGGTGCGGCGTAATTGCGTGAGAAAATTCTCCATTTTTTATCGTGTACGTTGAAAGCAGGCTTTTCGCCAAGAAGCTCCATGTTCGCTTCCCAAAGGCTTGAAATTGTTCCAACGTCCTTCCAATATCCGTCGAATGGGAAGGTGAACATCTTCATTCCGTCGCCAAGCATATTCGGAATAATATTCTTACCGAAGTCGTTGCTTGAGCCGGGAGTGTTTTCATCATCAACCAAATATTTTTCAAGAACCTTGGCATTGAATATGTAAATACCCATTGATGCCTTCGTGCTTGTAGGATTTTTCGGCTTCTCTTGGAATTCCGTAATTCTTCCCGTTTCATCCGTTACCATAATCCCAAAGCGGCTTGCCTCGGAAAGCGGCACCTCTAAAACAGCGATAGTGCAATCAGCACTTGACTGCTTATGCGCTTGGAGCATTGCGTTATAGTCCATTTTATAGATATGGTCACCCGACAAAATCAAAACGTACTCGGGATTATATCTTTTAATAAAGTCAAGGTTTTGGTAAATTGCATTCGCCGTGCCCTTATACCAGTCTGCTCCGTTTTTGCCTTGATAAGGCGGTAAAACCATAACACCGCCGTTCATACGGTCAAGGTCCCACGGCTGACCGTTACCGATATACTCATTCAAAACGAGTGGCTGATACTGAGTTAAAACGCCAACGGTATAAATACCCGAGTTTACACAGTTAGACATAGGAAAGTCAATAATCCTATACTTACCGCCAAAGGTAACCGCAGGCTTTGCTGTCTTTTCGGTCAAGGCATATAGTCTGCTGCCTTGTCCACCTGCCAAAAGCATTGCTACACATTCTTTTTTCTTGAACATACCTATACTCTCCTTGCTTTTTTACCAACCTTGCGCAGTATGACTGCGCCGTTTTGTGGTAAATTTATATTAAAATAATTTTGTTTTTTGCCAAAATCGTCAGTATAAACAGATGCTTGGACGCTTTTTTGATTAACAACGCCCTTGCCACCGTATTTATAATGATCTGTATTAAATATCTCCTCGTATTCGCCAAAGGAATTAACCTTAACCGTATAATTTTCTCTTGTAACGGGTGAGAAATTCACAACAACGATAAGCTCTGATTTATCAGTAGCTTTTCTCTTAAAGGAAATGATATTCCACTCACTTTCGTTTGCTTCAATCCATTCATAGCCGTCCCAAGAATTATCAATCTCCCAAAGCTGCTTCTTTGAAAGATAGAAATTATTAAGGTCGGCAATAAACTCTTGCATTTGGGCGTGACGCGGAAAATCGGTCATAAACCATTCAAGCTGATTTTCGTAATCCCACTCTCTAAACTGAGCAAATTCCGTTCCCATAAAGGTCATTTTTTTGCCGGGCATACACATCATATATGTCATAAATGCACGCATCAAGCTGAATTTATCATCATATGAGCCGAACATTTTGTCAATCAAAGATTTTTTGCCATGCACAACCTCATCGTGCGATATCGGATAAATATAATTCTCGTTAAACGCGTACATCATCGGGAACGTCAGCTTATCGTGGCTGTACTTTCTGTAAACAGGGTCAGATGAAACGTATTCGTACATATCGTTTGCCCAACCCATATTCCATTTATAGTTAAAGCCCAAGCCTCCGTTATCAACCGATTTGGTAATCATTGGCCAATCTGTCGATTCCTCGGCAATCATAAGTGCGTCCTCGAATTCGCAAAATACGGCGGAATTCAGCTTTTTTAAGAAAGCAATCGCTTCTTTATTCTTGTTCGTGCCCTCATCGTTCGGCACCCACTCGCCGGGATCTCTATCAAAATCGAGATAAAGCATTGAGGCAACCGCATCAACGCGAAGCCCGTCAATATGATATTTTCTAAACCAAAAAAGTGCGTTTGAAACAAGGAAGGACTGTATTTCCTCTCTGCCGAGGTCGAAAAATCTCGTTCCCCAAACCTTATGCTCCTTTCGGTCGTTCCCTTGATATTCGTAAAGCGGTTGACCGTCAAATTCGTATAATCCGTGTGCATCCTTTGGAAAATGCGCAGGTACCCAGTCTAAAATAACGCCTATCCCCGCTTCGTGAAGCTTATTTACAAAATACATAAACTCCCAGGGATTGCCAAAGCGTGAGGTCGGTGCATAATATCCCGTCACCTGATACCCCCACGAGCCGTCGTACGGATGCTCCATAATAGGCATAAGCTCAACGTGTGTATATCCCATTTTTTTAAGATACGGCGTTAGCTCGTCTGCGATTTCGGTATAGGTGTAATATTCGCCGTGCGGATTATTTGAGGACGGATGTCTTTTCCACGACCCAAGGTTCATTTCATAAATATTTAATGGCGCGGAATTGTAATAGCCTTCTAAATTTGTGCCCTTGTGCTTCTTAAAATTCTTACTCTTGTATCTGAACCAATTTTCATCATTCCACGAAAAACCGTCTATATTTGCAACGATAGAAGCAGTTTTATTTAACGTTTCGGAGTGGAACGCATACGGGTCAGCCTTATAGTAGCATGTTCCCTTATTCCAAATCTTGAATTTATAGCACTTGCCTATCAAGGATTCGTTTGAAGAAAACGTAACCTCCCAAACTCCGTCCTTGATATTGTTTTGCATTTGCAAGCCGTTGTCCCAAGAGGTAAAGTCGGAAACGAGCATAACACTGTCAGCATTAGGCGCCCATACTCTAAAGATATATTCAAATCGTGTGTCAACCTCTTTTTCGTGACAGCCTAAGTACTCATACGCATAATAGTTAGTGCCCTGGTGAAAATAAAACGACGCTAAGTTAGTATTTTTATCTGTTTTTTCCACTTGTAAGCACCACCTTTCTTATCTAAATATAATTATATAATTATTTTTATCATTATTCAAGTACTTTATTTACAATTCTTTCAAAAATTGTTTACAAAATCCACCATATTTCGATAAAAAAAGAGTGAGAATGCATCTCACTCCATTTCAGCATATTTTTTATTTAGCTCATATTCTCTTTTGAGAATTGAAGCAACACCGATAGTTCTGAACTTTCCCTTTACAAAAAGTGCATCTCTTTGGTAGCCCTCAAATTTCATACCGATTTTTTTCATAACAGCTAAGCTGGCATCGTTGCCGAACATAAATTTCGCTTCCACGCGGTTCGCCTCCAAAACGTTAAACGCAAAGTCAACGATTTTTTCCGCCGCCTCGGTAGCAAGTCCCATTCCCCAAAACTCAGGATTGATAACGTAGCCGATTTCAACGACAGAGTTTTCCTCGTCAATTCTTGTAAAGCCGCATGTGCCTATCATTCTGCCGCTTTTCTTATGTACGAGCGCCCAATCGTTATATTCTCCGGATTTATAGCGGGAAATAACAAGCTCAATAAATTCCTGCGTATATTGCAAATTTTTATGCGGCTCCCAAAGCAAATATTGCGAGGTCTTAGGATTAGAAGCATAATTATTT
>JBGVIN010000012.1:0-9630 GCA_045123255.1 Eubacteriales bacterium | reverse complement strand
CACCCGACATAATTATATCGTTTACTTCAAGGGCGGTGCTTTCATATTTTGGAGAAACGTATTTCATTATATATTCTCCTCTTTAAGAAGCGCAACTACGTCATTATATGATGCGAGGTAGTATTTGCCGTTTGTCGGCTCATCAATTTGAAGGTAGCTATACTCTATTTTGTGTGTTCCAAGAAAGCGGCAGGGGGAAATTGGCTTTTGCAAATAAATTCGGTTCAGCTACAAAATCGGGCGGGTGCATTCCAAAAATAAATCTCGTCGCATCAGGCTTTGATAGCTCAAAATCGCACTCACCGTCAAATTTGATGCATCCGCAACCGTTTTCATCTGCAAAAATTTTGATTTTTCCGTAATCCTTTATGGAAATAGTGACGCTTCCCGGTACCAAGCGAGTGTAGCTCGCCTTCAATTTGATGTAAGCATCAACCACCCTTTCAAAGCTCACCACGTTAAAATTGGACGGAATTTGTATGCTCATATACTCAGCACATTTATTGATTTCTCTTATCAATTCTATATCGTGCTGTTGCAATGTTATTGAAAAATCATCATTTAAGTAATTTGAAATTGCAACAACCGTATCAAAATACGCTTCTTTATTTATCGCATACGCTTCTGACACCTCTTTTTTATCAGATGCCAAAGCAAAATAACCGATGGGCTCATCATTTTTAGTTACTAAATACGGTGTGTTTTTCCACGCTGTCATTACTCTATACATCTCGTCGTTATCGTTTCTTAACACGCTTACCTTGCTTTTGTGATATACACATCTTGCGAAGGTTAAAGAGTTTTCATCATTTGACAAAATCTCAGTTACGCTTGTATTTTGACCGTAGTCCCCAAGCAATGATTTTTTTACGTTTTTCGGTGTTACGTAGTAAGAATAATTTCCACCGCAAAGCTCAAAGCCAAAGCGCAAATATCTTGCTCTGTCACCGCCGAGCCTACAAATATCGTATTTTTCTTCCTTTACAATTTCCATAGCGCGATTAAGCAAAATATTCATGTATCCCCGCCCCTTGTAATCGGGATGTGTAGCAACGTTTCCGACGGTGCAAAAGTTGATTTCTTTATCCAAAACCCTCGTTGGCAAAGGATAAACTCCAACAACCGAAACAAGCTTGTTATCTAAGAAAAGTCCTATATGCTTTTTCATATGCCCGTCATCTCTTATGCACATATTGGGCAGCTCTTTTTCAAAATCCATTGCGCATTTATTTTGCTTTGAGAAAACAAGGTTCAAAAGTGAAATTAATTCATCGTAATTCTCTTTTTTTAGTCGTCTAATTTCCATTTTCATTCCCTTGCTCTCTTTATAATTGCGATGGCGCTTTCAGGACTGATTGTAACGGTGATTTTCGCGCTCGACACAAGTGACGCCTCACCTTGCCCGTAGCATTTTATTTCGTCATAGCTATCAAATGGAGCATCATACGCTAATGTGTATTCATTTTTGTCGCAGTTAGTGATAAGCATAACGGTATTTCCGTCCTTTTCCCAAGCGGATGAAAGAATCAGCGGTGCTTCATTAACGTCAGAAAAGCCTATGGCACTGTCTGTTACAAAGGTTGGAATAAAATCATTTGTTTTTGGTGGGCGAAGCATTTTACCGCAGTTAAAATAATCCTTAAATTCATATCTTGCTTGGCACATACGTGTTAAATACACCATTTTTTCTTCATCGTCAACAACGTCAGCGTTTATCCAACCGATTTGCTGACCGAACATAACGCTTTGACCCACGTGAAATCTGAAATATTCCTTGTCCGATTTTTTGTATCCGTTAGTGCTTCTGCCGAACATAACCACGTGTCCTGCATAAATTTTTGAGAAAAACGGCACGTAATTGGTTGCCACCCACGCCCAGGTTAAAAATCCGTCGAATTGGTCGGCATACGGCTCTGCATTACATTCACTTGTGAAAATGCACCCTTTTTCACATTCTTCCTTTAAGCGCGACATTATGTTCTTGTATGAACGAACCCAAAAGGAACCGCCACCACCCTCGTGGTTGTGATGGGGAGCACAGCATAAATTGGCATCGGATGCACTGACCTGATCAAGATAAACGCCGTCAACGTGGCAGTCCTTTGACATTTTTCTGATAATTTCTGCAAGTGCCTCGCGCCAAATATGGCTTGACGGGCACATTGCGGCAAGCTGACAAAGCGAGCCGTCAGGCTCGTGTGAGGCATACGTTTCAATGCATAATTTGCCGTTTACGTCAAGTGTTGCGCCTGACAAAAATTCACGCTCAAATTTCTCGGTTGAAAGGTCGCTTGTTCTTGTATCAACGAGGCGAGCATTGATATATGGCATTACATAAACGTTGTTTTTGTGAAATTCTTCAATGCTTTCATTAAATCCCGCTTTTACAGGAAAATAGTACGGGTAGTCATTGTTAAACGGAATACGGTGCCAATTGTAAATATGATAGCCGACGGGCAGACCGAGCCTTTTTGCAAATTCGATAGGCTTGGTTTTCCAATCATCGGGCTTGGGCGGAACAAGACTTCTTAAAGAAATTGGAACAGGCTCAGCTAAGGGGTTGTCATCATTTGGCATCCAGTCCATAAGCCAAACGGGAATATCCTTGAACCACTCAGGAGTATCGTATCTTCCGATAGGTGCATACCATTCTGCGTGATTTTTAACGTATTCCTCGTATATACACGCCATATCGTACCAGTCACCGTCTAAGGCTCGCACAACGACCTTGCCAACAGGCTCAAAGGAGTTATACGGCTTTCCCATAGAGGTAGAGGGATATTCAAACGAGAAGCTTCCCTCTCCGCATCTAAACATATCGCATCGCATATCACATCTTTCAGCAACGGGCGAATGAACGGCTGCGTAAAGTCCGTTTGATTTTTCCTTCGTCGGCTCGTAAATTCCAAGCACGGGAGATACACAGCCAAAGCCGTTTGGATAATGGGAGTTCCAATGCACCTCTTTTTCGTATGCGTTATCAAAAATCTGACCGCTTGCTTGCGCTATAAGCAAATGCGGCTTTTCATATCCAACAAAAGAAATTGACGGTAAAGACGCCGAAAGCACCGTATGCTCGGGTGAATCGTTTATAACCTGTAAGCCAAAGGTAATTTCATCTCTATGGTACGCTCTTAGAGTGATAATTACACGAATTGGCAAAGAACGCGGAAATTCAAAAACCACACGAAGCTCGTTTTTTCCGCTCCACACGTTAACGTTATCCCAGCCCCTCTCGGCTGAAAAGTTCTCTACCTCTCCTGTTTTGAGATTTTTTACCTTAAGAACAGTCATTGGATTTGCACACGGCTCATCAAGCGGTTGATAATCCAAAAGCGAGGTTTTTGCAAGGGAAGCTCCGTCTTTTCTGACATATATAGCACTTGTTAGGCAACCGCTTGTAATATCGTATCTATCACCGCTTATTTTCGCGGCAGGCACAAATTTTTTCGCCGTAACGGTTGGCAAAACAGGCTTGCCCTCTCCAAAGGAAATAACCGAGGATAAAGCATACGCTTCACTTATCATATTCAAAAAGAAATCAATTTTTGTGCCAACGTTACTTTTCAAGGAACAAAATTCAACCTCGCCGTCCCCTGAAAGATACGGAACGGTCGCATTAACGCTTTTGGGTGCAAAGGACGTGCAGCCTGCATTTGATAGCATAACGTAGCCGCTCTTGTCACATAAAGCGCCGTTACCGAGTGTTATCTGGTGTGTTATATCGTTAACACCAACTGAAAAATCAGGATTATAGCCTTGAAAGGTATTAAATTTACTTCTTTCAAGCTTCAAATCCATCCACGACATCATATGAATAGGCAGCTGTATTTTTGACGTAAAATACGTGCTTACGCGAATTGCGTTGTCACCGCAAATTTCAAAACGGTAGTGAGCTGTAACAGGCCCTATCGGGGTGTTATTTTCATCGGTTGGGCGAGCGTGAATAGTTAAAGAATTTTCACCTTCCTCAGTCTTTATATCAGAGCCGAGCATATTATAGTAGCCACCCGTTTTCAAGGTATCTCTTGAGAAAAACCTATATTCACATTTTCCGTTTGTAACGGTATAAAATAAATTGCCATTTTCAAAATCAAGCTTTAGGTGAAAACCGTTTTTTAATTCAAAATCCTTCAAAAATTGCATAAAATTCTCTTTTCTTTACATTACGTGCGTTTTTTACACCCTTGAATAGCCGTTCTTATGTTCCAATTAGACTCTTCAAGTAATTTTTTTGCCTCTTCTTCGCTTACGCCTGTGATTTCGGTAACAATTCTTATCATACGCTGCTTTAGCTTTTCGTTAGTTGGGCGCAAATTTATCATCATATTTTCATAGACATTGCCAAGCTTTACCATAGCTACGGTGGAGAGCATATTCAAAATTATTTTTTGTGCAGTGCCTGCCTTCATTCTCGTTGAGCCTGTAATAGCCTCTGCCCCTGTGTCTGTTATTATTGAAATCCTTGCACTGTTTGTTATAAGAGTATTTTCGTTAGAGGTAATTCCTATCGTTTCACAGCCAATCTCGTTTGCAAAGTCAAGCGCGCCTATTACGTACTGTGCATTTCCCGACGCAGATATTCCAACCACGACGTCTTTTTTTGTAAGATGCTTATCTCTTAAATCCTTGATACCGCTTTCATAATTGTCCTCCGCTCCCTCGGCGGCTTCAAACATACATTTCTCTCCCCCTGCAATAATGCCTACTACCATATCCCTCGGCACTCCATAGGTAGGAGGACATTCACTTGCATCCAAAACTCCAAGTCTGCCCGACGTTCCTGCTCCGACGTAAATGAGCCTGCCACCCAAAGATAGCTTTTCTGCAATTATATCACAGGCATCTTCGATTTCACCGAGTGCTTTTCTTACGGAAAGCACCGCGTTTTCGTTTTCCCTTTGAATGCACTCAAGCATCTTAGCGGTTGTCATACGGTCTATATTTGTGGTATTGGGGTTACGCATCTCTGTTTTTAATATTTTATGCTCACTCATTGTTGTTTCTTTTCCTCCATAGAGATTTTGCAAGCTCCAAGGCTCCGCTAACGGGCGGAACATCTAAAATCTGAATGTTGCATTTTTTTGTATCGTCTCCAAGCTCGTCTAAAAGATACGTCATCAAGAGTGCTTGGTTGGTCATACCGCCGCCAAGTATTACGGGAATTTTTTCGTTATAGGTTGAAAAATGAGAAAGCGAAACGCGAATAAGCTTGGCAATTTCGGCTATATGCTTTTTAAGTATAGCAATAGACACCTTGTCTCCCTTTTCAGCCTCCTCAAAAACGCACACGGCATACGAGGATACCAATTTATTTCCGCCGTCATATAAATACTTCAGAAGCTCTGCGTTTGAATAGCTAAAGGGTTGCCCTATCCTTTGTACTAAGGTTGTATCCTCGCCCGAGCCGTCACACGCGGAAAAATAAGCATTTATGGCATCTCTGCCTATATGAAACGCGCTTCCGCCGTTATCGAATAAATATCCCCAGCCTGCAATTCTTTTCGTTTCTTCCTTTTTAACCACGTAAGCACAAATTCCCGTTCCGAGAATCATTGTTATGCCCTCGTCCGTGCCAAGTCCGGCGGAGACGATGTTGTTATTATCACTACCTACGTCGCAGGCGGCAAGGTTCATTTTTTCAAGCATAGCCTTAATTTCACCTGCGTAGCCTCCCGCTCCGCAGCCTGCAATTCCTGCATACACCACTACAGACGAAAACGGAACTTCCTTGCATACCTGAGTAACGCCATCCTCGATTATGCGCTTTGCCCTCTCTATACCCACGGTATTAGGATTGCATCCGTCCATAAACACTCGGCAAGCTATATTGCCGTCAGGGTCTTGTAATGCAAACTCTGTTTTAGTTCCGCCTCCGTCAATTCCCAAATAATATATGGACTCATTGCATCTAAACAGCTCCACTATACTCACGCGAAATATATCGGCAATTCTGAAAAGTGCCTCTATAGACGGCACGCTCCCCTCGGTTTCCCACTTGCTTACCGTTTTTTCCGAATATCCCATAGCTTCTGCTAATGATTTTTGCGTCATGTTAAGCTTTTTACGCAGCCTGCGTACATTTTTCGAGAAAGCTTTTTCGTAACTATATTCGTTAGTCATGGCATCTCCTTTTTGTCTTAGCCTCTGTTATTCCACTTGCACCATGGGGCTTTCCCCCCTGTAAAGTTAATTTAATTATATTATATTTTATAGTCATTTGTCAACCGAATAATACGAGCGTAAGCTCCATATATATCTACCGTCGGTAGAGTTTTGAATTAATTTTGCTCAAAAATCCATGTAAAAAAGCAGAATTTCGGTACTGAAATTCTGCTTTTTGTATTTTTTAATTTTCTGCATTTGGGCGGCTTAATCAGTTAAAGTACTGACCGAAAATGCTACCTGCGCTTATCATTACGTCGCCGACCTTGTTGCCGTTTTCGTCCTTGCTCTCGGAAATGGTGAAATTTCCCTCACCCGACATAATTATATCGCGCATGTCAATTTGTGACATTTCATATTTTGGAGAAGCGTATTTCATTGTGCGCTCTCCTCTTTGTCCTTCGGTGTTATTAAAAGCACGTCGTTATATGAAGCGAGGTAGTATTTGCCGTTTGTCGGCTCATCAATTTGAAGGTAGCTATACTTAACTGTGCCTTCCTTGGTTGTTTTCACAAATGCCCCCATAGCAAGAGGAGTTTTCTTTTGCTCCTCGTTAAAGCCCATTATCTTTAAGTTAACAAGACCGAAGCCTGCGCCTGTTATATCCGCGGCAACCACGCCTGTGCGTGCTACTCCGTTTTCGTCAAAGATATCGTTTGTGCCGATAGCCTCCGCCTTAACCGCAAACACACCGTAGTTAACGGTTTCACCTGTGATTTCCTCGTATGCTAAAATTGCATCCTCGTTTACTCTGTAATTTACAGAATAAATAGCGTCGCCGTACTGTGCCGCCGAGAAGCCGAGAACCGTAAAGAGTGGTGATACCTCTGTTGTTTCCTTGTAGGCGCATCTTTGGCAGCTTACACCCTTATAGCCGACTGAGCCGAAGCCGTTATTATACTCAATTATTGCTTGAACGTCGTGCGCTTCATATGCGTTTTCAAATATTTCGCCGCACTCCGAGCAGGTTAATGCTGTTGTGCAATCGTTGTCGTCTTCGATTGTGTGTCCGTAAACGTAGCAAATGTCTTCATAGGTTACTTTGCCCGTTGCGTTTTTAAGGCAAGTGCTGTAATTATCGTATGAGTAATTCTCTTTTTCGCCGATAAATACAATATCATAATTGCCTACGTTCCAAGAAATTTCACCCGAGAATTTAACTCCGTCTTGCACTACCACTCTTTTAAGGCAAGGTGTATTTGTGCCGTCATACCAAAGAAATGCAATTCCGTCTCCTCTTAAGCCGTAAGAGCCTGTGCCTAAAAATACAACTTCCTCGATTACATTACGGCAGAACGCATATTGACCTAAAGAAAGGTTATGATTTCTTGCTTCAAAAACAAGTCTTGTAAACATACCCGTATCGCCGTTTATGTTTCCGTTGGCACTGCCGCCGAATGCCCCGTTGTGAATTTCGCTAATGCTTGGTGCAACAAAGAACGTTCCTTCAACCGCCTCTTTACCGTTGTAGGTTACGGTTACAAGCGGAGCTTGAGCGTATGCATTTCCTCCGATATATTCAATGTATCTTGAATAATTAAGCTTAACTATTTGCTTTTTGACGTCCGTTAAATCAGTAAACGTGCCGTCAGCGTACGTACCGTACTTATAATAGAGGGTTTTGCTGCCTTGTAAGCCCTTGATTTTTTCAGATTCATCAGCCACTCCGTCGTTGTCTACGTCTACGTAGTCAATCATATAAACGGTTTGGTTCATATCAAAGTCTGAGGGTAAATAAGTTGAGTGGATTTGTCTGCGCGCACCCCAAAAGTTAGTTGCAAAATAAATCTTGCCTTCCTTTGTTTCTCCGTTTACGCTCGTATAGCTTATATCAATAGATGCAACTCCTTGAGATTGACCGTCTATTGCATAATCGCCTAAGTAATCTGCAGCTATGTTGTCGCTTCCGTCAATGTTTTGCTCGCTTATAATGGTATTTGCACTTATCGACAAAACAAACAGGCAAGAAATCACACATATCAAGCTGAGCATTAAAAAAATTTTCTTTTTCATCTCTATTCTCTCCTATTTTAGAATTCATTTTCGTGTTAAAAAGCCATTTTGTCACATATACAATCTTATAGCTTGATTATATCATTATGCAACTGAAAATGCAATAGTATTTTTTAGCATAACGTCGCAAAACAATACTCAATTGTTTTACTCGGTCGTCTGCCAACTTCGCTTAGCTCATTTTGAGAACACACAACTGACAAGCAAGTGTAGATGGAAAGAGCCCAGCATATATTAAACCCGAATGCTGGGTAGCGAAGTTAAAAATGATTGATAATCGTTTTTAACAAGTGAAACCGAACAAAGCAAGGAGTTTTACAAACAATTTTGAATTGTGAGGGAAAACGACTATGCGGTGCAAAACCTTGTAGGGGATGGTGTCCTCGACATCCCGTTTACTCAGAATGGTCTCTTTTGGGCTCCGAATGCTGGGGAATGAAGTTCAAAACGATTGAGTATCGTTTTGGACAAAATTCTCTCAACAAAGTAGGGAGTGAGGCGAGCTTGGACAAAGCGACGGCTCACGACTATACGACTTGAGCGGCTGCGAAGCAGGAACCAGCAGGTTTGATTTCAAACCGACTGGTGAGAGACGCATTCCATTGTCTGTGGTGCTAATGGGCTCGAAACCCCTAAAGGGACTAGGACTTCGTCCGTCGCAGCAATCGGCTAAAGCCGAGCAGATTTTCGCCATAACAAACGGAAACAACAAAAAAGACTAGACACGAGGTCTAGTCTTTTTTGTTGGCTCCGAATGCTGGGCTCGAACCAGCGACAACCTGATTAACAGTCAGGTGCTCTGCCAACTGAGCTAATTCGGAATATTTGTTTCGACTTCAAGCAGAAATGAAAAATGTTGGCATTGACCTATTTTCCCGGCACGCCTCCGTGCAAGTATCTTCGGCTTAGCACAGCTTAACTTCTGTGTTCGGAATGGGTACAGGTGGACCCTGTGCAGTAAAAACACCAACTTTTTCATTTATTCGCTTGTTGTCAGTGAGCTTTCGCTCGGTCAATCCTTTTGGATTGGGTTGGCATTGACCTATTTTCCCGGCACGCCTCCGTGCAAGTATCTTCGGCTCAGCACAGCTTAACTTCTGTGTTCGGAATGGGTACAGGTGGACCCTGTGCGTTAAAAACACCAACCGTTTGGTGCACCTCCGGGGACTCGAACCCCGGACCCACTGATTAAGAGTCAGTTGCTCTACCAACTGAGCTAGAGGTGCATATGGGATATTGTTCCCGTTGGGCTTTGAAAAATGCTCATTAAAAACCGAACAAGTTGTGAAATAAATGAAACTCAACGATAATTGTCTTGAATGATTGAACCGTAAAAAGTAGTTCAAGCTTTCGGTCTATTAGTATCGGTCAGCTGAATACATTACTGTACTTACACCTCCGACCTATCAAACTCGTAGTCTACAAGTGACCTTATCAACTTAATGTTGGAGA
>JBGVIN010000011.1:0-7110 GCA_045123255.1 Eubacteriales bacterium | reverse complement strand
GCGTAGCATATTCAATCAACGGATTCTTGTACAACAACCTTTCAAAGAATGAAGGTACAGTACTTGGTAATCTTATGAAAGCACTCTACGTATACGGTAATACTACATACAACCACTTCTACAACTAATATTTAGTATATCGTATCTAAACTACAACTACGGTTAAATGACATAAGCCCCCGAGCTTTCGCTCGGGGGCTGTTTTGTTGTATGGTGAAAACCGCGCGGGGCGTTTTTGTGCGGGAAAATTTTGCCTTTATGCGGTGTAGATATTGATAATTTTTTTCAAGTATGGTAAAATTGATATGTAACTTGTTACGTATTTTGCCGCAGGGCGTTAAAAGAGGTTTATTATGAAAATATCAACCGAAATTTGGTCAACCGCGAAGCACGTTGGCGAGGAAAAGGCGATTGAGCTTCTCTCCAAGGCAGGCTTTGACTGTTGGGATTTTTCCATGTTTGAAATGGCACGCATAGATTGGAATACAATGAAGGTTATAGGGGGCGACCACCCACTTAGCGGTGACGGCTACGCTGCCTTTGCCAAAAAGCTTCGCCACGTATCTGATGAATGCGGAATAGAGTGTAACCAATCGCACGCACCGTTCCCGTCGCGTGTTGTCGGTATGGACTATATAAAGCGCGCAATTGAATGCACAGCTATTGCGGGCGGTAAAATTTGTATCGTACATCCCGACAACAACTTAAATGCCGAGCAAAATGCCGAAATGTATGAAGGCTTGCTCCCATTTGCAAAGGAGTGCGGCGTGAAAATCGCCACGGAGAATATGTGGAACTGGGAAAAGGACGCAAAAACAAGCTGTCCTGCCGCTTGCTCACTTTCCGAGGATTTTTGCAGACACATTGACGTGGTAAACGACCCGTATTTGGTTGCTTGCCTTGACCTTGGTCACGCGGAAATGCGCGGCTCGGGCGATGGCGCACCGAATATGATACGCGCTCTCGGTAGCCGTTTGCAGGCGCTTCACATTCACGATAATGACTGTCTTGGTGACACTCACCAAATTCCGTTCTCAATGAATATTGATTTTGAGGCAATTGCAAAAGCATTAAAGGAAATAAATTATCAAGGTGAATTAACGCTCGAGGCGGACAGATATCTTGGCGATTACAGCAAGGAAAACGTATTTGATGGCGTTTGTGAGCTTGCAAAAAGCGCGCGCCGCTTAGAAAAACTTATAAAGGAAGCATAATTATGATTATTACGTCAACTGAAAACAAAAAATGGCAAGAGGGCAAGACCTCGCAAAACAAGGGCATTGAGCTTTCTTTTGGCTCAAAGGAGCAAGAAATTCGCGGCTTCGGCACTTGCTTTAGTGAGCTTTCCGCGCTTGCACTAAACGACCTTGACCCGAAGGAAAAGGAAGCAATTTTAGATGAGCTTTTTGGCAAGGACGGCTGTAACTTTAACTATTGCAGAACCCCAATAGGCGCGAGCGATTTTGCAACAGATTTTTATTCATATAACGAAACCCCCGGTGACTACGAGATGAAAAATTTCTCAATAGAGCGCGACAAAAAGCTTCTTTTGCCACTTATTTTAGAGGGCGTAAAAAGACAGGACGAAATGCAGATGTTTGCATCTCCTTGGTGTCCACCGCTTTGGCTCAAAACACATCCTGTTTACAGCTTCGGCGTGTTTAACAAGACAGAGGAAAACTACAAGGCGTACGCGCTTTATTTCAAAAAATACGTCGAGGAGTATCGCAAAAACGGTGTTCCGATAGTGCACGTCCATCCGCAAAATGAGCCTTGCTCCAACCAGGTTTTCCCTTCCTGCGTGTGGCGCGGTAACGAGCTAACTGAGTTTATCGGCGGCTACCTCGGACCTATGCTTGAAGGCACTGACGTTGATATTTTCTTTGGCACTATAAACGGACCTGAGGGTGATTGGAGATACTCTTGGACAAAATACTCAAATTATCTTGGCTACGCTATGAAGGACGAGCGAGCAAGAAAATATATAAAGGGTGTAGGCTATCAATGGGCAGGCAAATTTGCAGTTCCGCAAACGAGGGATGATTTCCCAAGCCTTGAAATTATCCAAACTGAGAGTGAGTGCGGCGATGGTGCAAACACGTGGGAAAGAATGATGGAGGTCTTTGGACTTATGCGTCATTACTTCCGCTTCGGTGTCAGCGCATACGTTTATTGGAATTTAGCACTCAAAAAGGGTCAGCCAAGTACTTGGGGATGGCATCAAAACTCGCTTGTCAGCGTACACGAGGGTAAGGCAACGTATACACCTGAATATTATTTAATGAAGCATTTTTCACACTTTATCAAGCGCGGCGCACACTACGTTAAGCTAAACGGTGAATATGCAAGCGGTTGTGTTGCTTTTGAAAATCCCGATGGAACAAGAGTGATAGTTGCATATAACCCTTATGAAAATGAACAAATTATTACAGTTGAGGGCGAAAATTACGTATTGCCAGTTAATTCGGTTAGTACTATAGTTTTATGATAAATTGCTCACCCTGTGTCCAAAATGCGACACAGGGTGACTCAAAAAAGGAGAAAAAATGAAGAATAGAACAGATTGGTTTTACGATGCGGGCTTTGGTATGTTTTGCCATTGGACAACGACCACCTTGCCCGAAAATGGAGAAAAAAAGGATTATCACCAAGCGGTTGAGGACTTCGACCTTGACACGTTTGTAAGTCAAGTAGCGTTGAGCGGTGCGAAATTTCTTTTCTTCACCGCATCGCACTCTGAAATGCATTTGCCGTTTCCGCTTCCCGAGCTTGACGAAATTGTTGAGGGACACACCTCGAAGCGTGATTTAATAGGCGAGCTTGCAGATGCACTCGAGCCGCACGGAATAAAGCTTATGCTTTACTTTAACGGCGACGGCTCAACGGATAAGCCTTGGCACGAAACAACAAAAACATATACGGATAGACCTGTACACGCGGAATATTGCTATCAAATAGCAGAGGCAATTTCAAAAAAATACGGCAAGAAAATTCACGGCTGGTGGATTGACTGCTGCTACGTTGCGGGGCTTTGTCACGAATATGGACTTAGCTATGATTTTGTGCGCTTTGCAAACGCACTTCGCGCGGGAAATCCCGACTCAATAGTTGCTTTCAACTTCAAGGGCATTGAAGAATGGGACTGTGATTGGGGCAGGGGAGTGTCTGATTTTCAGGCAGGTGAGCTGAATTATATCACGAGATATCCAAGCGGACGTTTTTCAGGCGAGGGCGGACTTCAATGGTTCTCGCTTTGCTGGATGGATGACTTTTGGGTACACGAAAAAGAGGGCGAGCCCGCGCCTCGCTACACAAACGAAGAGGTGCTCGACTATATAAATAAGGTAAAAGAGGGTGGCGGAGTGTTTGCATACAACGTCGGTCCTTACCAAGAGGGTCATATTGCGCCAAAGACTGCGGCGCAGCTAAAATGGCTCGGCGAGCGGTTGAACTAACCTGTCATTCCAAAACGAGCGAGGCGAAGTGATATAATCTCTGAAAGTAATGGAGGAATTATGGTAAAAACATTTGGCGCAGGACTCCTTGATTCAAACACGTACGTATATTTTACCGACACAGGGTCGGCTATGATTATTGATTTTGGCGTGCCTGTGGATGTGGTTAAGCGATACTCAGAGGAAAACGGATTGAAAGTTGAATATCTTGTTTCTACTCACGGTCACTATGACCATATAAACTACGTGGGAGACTACAAAAAAGCGTTCCCAAATGCCAAAATTCTTTGTCACGTGGATGAATTGGACGTAATTCGTGACCCTGAGGGCAACCTGAGCGTGTTCTTTGGATCTCAAAATTCCTACGACGTTGGCTACGAAGTGCTACACGATGGTGACGTGATTTCTCTTAAAAACACCGAGGGATGTGTCGATTTTACGGTGATTCACGCACCAGGGCACACCAAGGGATGTATGTGTCTTTACGCACCGAGTGAAAAAATTATGTTTACGGGTGACGTGCTTTTCGCTTGCGGCTACGGCAGAGTTGACCTAAAATATGCAAGTCCGCGCGATATGGCGGCTTCACTTAAAAGGCTATACGATTACAAGGGTGTTAGAATTTACCCCGGTCACGGTGATATCGCAACAATCTGAAATAACACGAAAAAGAACCGCCAAACGGCGGTTCTTTTATGCGGATTGGGCTAGGCAGATTAAGAGCAGAAATCGTCGATTTTTAATCGTCGGCGTACTTGGTACGGTAGAGGAAAAATCGGCGATAATAAACCACACTACGCGAATCCCCCAAGCTCATTCTTTGCTTCGGGGAACCCCTAGACGAGATAAAAACAAAGTTTTTCAACCTTATTTTTCAAACAATTACAGATTAACTATTGTTTTGATTTATTTGTGGTTTCTGATTGTGCCTTAATGTGTCAGCCCCTTTATCTCTTGTAACCGATTCTGTATTTAGTTGGCGGCATTCCAAGCTCGTTTTTGAATATCTTTGTGAAAAAGTTGTAGTCGTTGTATCCGCATCTTGACGCAATTTCCTGTATTGTAAGGTCACTGTTCAAAAGCAAATCGACGGCAAGCTGCATACGAAGCTTGATTATATATTTCGTCGGAGTTACACCTACGTATTTTTTGAAATGGAGATTGAAGGTTGTCATACACATATTTTCCATTTTGGCAAGCTCGGGGATTTTTATGCTTTCACTAAAATTTTCATTCAGGTAGCGTACAGACTTATGAAGCCTGCCGTTGCCTGTGCCTTCTGTAGATAACACCCTGCCAATTTCGATAAGCAGCCTGTCAAGAAGTGATGCAAGGTCGCTTTCTCTGAATGAATCGTTTATGGCAAAGCCGTCGAAAAGTGATTTGAATCTTGCGTCAATATGATTGTTTATCGATATTTTGTGTACGTGCGGAAACAAGCATAGACCGTATTTTTTAAGTATTTTCTCCGCGTCGCTGCCTGTAAAGTGAACCCAAAAGAACCGAACGTTTTCATTTGACGCTATACATCTATACTTGTACGGCGTTTTTGGTGGATAAATAATTAAATCACCTTCTGTGAGCGGAGTTACGGTATCAGCTCCTAAAAATTCTATTTTACCTGAAACTAAATATATAAGGTAAAAATCAAGCCTGCCGCTGGGATTTATGTTTGTATGGTTATAGTTGGCGTCAACGAATCCTGCACAGTTAACGACAAGCGGGCTTGAAAGCTCCTCGCGGCTTCCGAAGTTCAAAATCGAAACGTTTTTAGATTTGTCGATAGGAGACAGATAATGAGAAACCGTTTTCATAAAATCACCTCGCGTCAAATAATACTAAAACATTGTAAAAATATTCTATGCATTGCTTAATATTTATTATACAATAAAAATGTAAAAATGTCAAATAGTTTACAAAGGAGAGAAAAATGAAAAAGAAAATTTTATTCACGGTTTTGACTCTTGCGCTCTTTATCTGCCTTTTTGCGGTAGTTGTGGGTGCACAATCGCAGAGCTATTCTACGTTTGACGTTAAATTAACCGATGGCACGTCAAAAACTGCATACACAGCGGGCGTTGACCAATGGGAGGGCAGGATTCTGCTAAATGCAAAGCTTTACGCCGAGGCACCTCTTGACACCGATGGGGTGTATGAGGAAATTGAATGGACAAACGTTGAGGAGCTTGACTTTTCAAATTCAATGCTTTACGTTTATGATTCAGATAAAAAGGTTTGGAACGAGCGCGCTTATGGCTCAAACCAAGGAAACACAGCTCTTTGTATAATTCCGAACGGAATAAACAGGGCGACTCAGCTAACAAGCCTTAAAAAGGTAACAACAGGTAAGGCGGTAACGCTAAGAGAAGGTGCGTTTAACGGTGCACCTGCCCTTGAAACTCTTGTTATTTCAAGCAACTTAAAATACATTCAAAATAATGTTTTTTATAATTGCACATCGCTTGAAGAAATTATATTTGAGGAAAATTCATCTATTGAAACAATTTCGGATTCCTTCATTGGCTGTACCGCTTTAAAGGAGGTTCATTTCCCTGCAAGCATAAAGAAAATTGAAAAAACGTTTAGCGGTTGCACTTCTTTAAAGACTGTTACATTCTCAAACGATATAACAGAATGTACAATTGGTAACACAACGTTTAGCGGATGCAAGGCACTCGCTTATCTGGATTTGGGTGGTGTAACAAAAATTGGCTCAAGTGCATTCCAAAATTGCACGTCCCTGACCGAGGTGTATATTCCTGCAAGCATAACGTCTATAGGTTCTGACTGTTGGCGTGGTTGTTCAAGCGTGACAAAGGTTACGTTTGACCCAAATTGCCAGATAACACATATCTATGCTCACACCTTTGACGGCACAAGCATTACTGAAATCACACTTCCAAACACAGTTACAAGTATTGGTCAAAACGCGTTTGCCTCTTCAACCCTAAAGACTATTAACCTCGGTGCTAGCTTCAACAACTTCAATGCAAACAACGCGGGTCAAGCACCTCTTAGCGGCAGAAACATAGAATACCTCTATCTTTCAGATACGTTTACTGAGGCTCAGCTAAGAAACAGCATTTTCAACTGGACTGACACAAACAACGCAAATGATTTAAAGGTTATTTGCTACAAGCTCGTTGTTTTCTATTCGGGTGATAAGGCGGCGGCTGAGGCTATTATCAACAAGGCGAAAACAGGTGGCGAAAACGGCGCTATGCTCAATGGATTTTTCGCTTCAATGACACTTTTGACAGTAGAGGAGTACGAAAAAGCTGTAGAGGACGGCACTCTTGTTGTCGGCACAAGCGGTGCGCCTGCAAGATATATGGTTTACGACTACAACAAGTGCGAAGCATTCTATGACGGTGAGCATACAATCTCAGACGATGCAGAGTACAAGTTTGAGGGCGAAAGCTACGTTTCAAGATACGTTTCAGTTTGCGCTTGTACACGCGGCTGTGGTGAGGATGCGGTAAATGAAATTGCAGGTCCGCTCTTTATAAACAAAGGCTATTCCGCTTTTGAAGACAAGGACGGCGGATACATAACCTTCGGCATTTACATTAACGAAAAGAATATTGAAAATTATGAAGCGTTCACAGGTGAAAAGGTTACGTTCGGATTTGTTGTCGGCAAGGAAAATGCCAAC
>JBGVIN010000010.1:0-67429 GCA_045123255.1 Eubacteriales bacterium | reverse complement strand
AAGTATACATTTTTTGTTTCACAAGTGTAAGATACGGAACCCTCTTATGTCTTTCTGCTCCTTATCCTGCATTATGAAAGGAGAACTTATTGTGAAAAAATTTTTATCATTAATTACTTTTTTGATTTTATTTATTTCATTTGCTTGTTTAATCAGTGCCGAAAATTTAGATATTTCATCAAGCACAACGATTAACCGAGATATTTCAAACATTATAATAAATCAATTATCCGAGAAAGATTATAACGATTTACAAAACGAGGATCTATACACAAAAAACTCTCAGTTTGTATCAATAGAAAACGAGCCTGTGTTGAAAATTTATACAGATCTATTCATGTGGCATTCAAGCAAGGACTTAAACGAAATATTATTGCTTGCAGATCAATTAGACTATGTTCATTATGCTATGCTGAACAAAAATATAATGTTAACCAAAGGCGTTTACAACGATAGAATTTATATTAGCACTTCACCAAACATCGATCTGAATTATATAAATGATATTAAAAAAATAACTACTGATTTTGAAATTTTCGGGAAAAAGCTTCAAATTCTTAATATTTATTGCTTTGATGAATATGCTTCTCATTTTGGTGCTTCCGTCTATTACGTTACAGATAACGGCACTTACATAGTACATTATGAAAATAAGAAGGCCTCAGGGGTTTGGTTTAAGGAGGAAGTATATAATAAGTATTTGACCGATTATTACGAGTACATTTCATCATATGAATTCAATCACGGTGCTGACGGAACGTTAACCGGCGGATGCTTATCTTTTATATATTATTTAGAAACTAAAACCGATTGGAAAGGCTTTCAGGAAAGCACCGAAAATCAAGATGAACCAACAATCGACGAAAACAACAAAGAAAATTCATCAAACGATATTCAGAATGAAACGCCGATTGAACAAAATAATGGGAATGAAAAGCACGAAACAAACGAAAGGATTATAGCTTGTGCGGCAATATGCATTGCTTTCGCTTGCGTTGTAGCTTTATCAGTGGGTGCAATCACGGCTGCTAATATTGTTAAAAAACGCAAAAAATAACTTTTGTAAGACAAGCGCTTTACCGCTCTGCAATTTTGGCGTCAACCGCATACAAAATAAAAAAACTCAAGGAACAGGCAAGAGCCTGTTCTTTTTTGTCAAATGGCGCACGATTGCGAATTGCCGATGCTTATCTTTTCTGTCATTTCGCACCTGATATGTTTCTCTACTACTCATCCGTCACTTCGTGCCACCTTCCCTGCTAGGGAAGGCATAAAATCAACCGCAGGTTGTATGCAATCACGCGAAGCGTGTATGGAATCCGTGCTTGCGCGGAATGGAATCAAGCCTTGGCTTGAATGGCATCAATCAAAGATTGTATGAAATTGTACCGTTTGGTACCCATCAAGCCTCCTTCTGGGAGGGAGGTGGCGCGCCGATGAGGCGTTGGCTTTGTAAAATGAGAATTTGGCGCGACGGAGGGAGAATGCGTATGACTACTGGAAAGAAAGTCTATCAAAATTCGTGAAACTGTACCGTTTGGTACCGGTTTTTTTATGCAATAATGAAGGTGCGAAGGGTTAAAGCCGCGGCAAATAAATTTAAGCGGTCGCGGTTAAAGGAAAGAGAGGAATATGATAAAGGATAAGGTACAAAAAAACGTGAAGAAAACCAAAAGGCAGGCAAGGCGCGAGGTTTCGTTTAAGGAAACGCTTGACACTTTGCTTGCCTTGGAGCTGCCAAGCGAATTTTTGCCGCAGGCGATACAAAATTCGCCTGTTGGCGGTCGCTTGAATTATAGGGAGGTTATACTCCTTATGCAAATTTTGAAGGCATCGGGGGGAGATACGCAGGCGGCGGTGTTTCTGCGTGACACCTCGGGCAACAAATTAAAGGATGCTGAAAAGCAACAGACACAAAACTTAAAATTTGAGGATTTTTAACATTGAACGGACACTTAAAATTAAGATGTCCGTTTGTTGTAAAGGAGAAAAAATGAAAATTGGAGAAATCAAAAAGGAAGCGCTTCTTTTAATTTTCCCCGAAATCGAGGTGCGCTTCGACGCACAAAACGACAATAGCATAAACGAGGCAATGAACGCATTAAAGTGCGACCCGAGCATTCGCTCGTATCTTGACAGTGCCGTGCCCGCTATCAACCGTGCGCTTTGCGAAATTGAAAACGCAGGAGCGACAAAAACCAAGCGCGCCGCCGTGACGGTAAAGAACACGAAAAACGCAACCAACCTAAAGGAGAAAATCCCTGACCTATTAAGCGTGCTTTCCATACGCCAAGACGGCAGGGAGATTAAGTATAGCGAGGTTGACTCGTACGTTCTTCTTTTGGGAGCTGACTGCGGCGAGATAGAGGTCGTTTATAAATCAAGCGTTGAAAAGGTGAGATATGTTACCGAGGAGAGCTATGAGCCTGAGCTTGATTTCGGCGTTGCCTCGTTAATTCCGTACTTTGTCGCCTCCGAGCTTTGTATGCACGAGGACAGCGAAAGAGCGCGCGAGCTTCGCCAAAGATTTTACGACGGTCTTGGCGTGTATCGTGGCAAAAGTGCGACACAGGGTGAGGTAGAAGCGGTATATAGCTGGTGAAAAGATGAAAAAGAAATTACATATTGAAAACGTAAATACGGGAGCAAAAATCTTTGATTCAAGAAGCTACGGCGCACTTAAAAATCTTGTTTTCGCAGGCGAGGGTCTTGTTAAAAGAAACGGACACAAAACGGTGACGGAGATAAGGGACAAAAACGGAAATCCGCTTAGAATAAACGGTATTTTTGAATATACCTACCTTAAAAACGGGGAAGCGGTTGAGTGTAAGATAGTGCATGCGGGAGCGCACATTTTCGAGCTTGACCGAGAATTTAACTACGTTCGCGAGGTTAAAGCCGAGAGCGGCATTACAATCAAGGACAAGCGCTCGCGCGGATTTTTAAGAAACGGCAAGCTCTATATTATCGGTGCGGGAGATATTTTAATTTTCGACGGTGAAACGGTAAAGAGCGCGTATTTTTTAGACGGCACGTTCGTTCCGACTACCGCGACGGGAATAACCGACCGCAAAAACGGAATGAAATGCCAAGCGCACCAAAGCCCGAATATATTAAATCCGCGCCGCAAAAATAAGCTCTTCGGCGGTAACACGTTTAAGGTTCACGGCGAGGAGAACGTTTTCGTGCTTGACGGCGAGATAGCTTATAAAAAGCCGCTCACAATTGACGTTAAAATCAGAACGAAGGCTTCAACCGACCCCGACAACGACTACACAACCTCGTATATTGGCATAAACAGTGCAGGCGAGGAGGTAAGCACGGTTGTAAATTTGCGTTACGTAAAGGAAAGCGTTGACGATACGGTGAGATTTTTCTTAACCGAGCCGATACGAAACGACCGAGGCGAGGAAATCAAAATTAAAATAGGTGATAAAATTCACACCTTTGACACACTTCCGTTTGGTGTAAGGCTTAAAAACCACCGCGAGCTTTGCTTCGGCTTTGAGATTTGCGCGCCGTATCCGAGCGAGGAAAATATCGTTATTGAGTATGAGTCGAGCGAAAATTACCGTTCCTTGCTTTACGACGTGGAGCTTGGCGCGCTTGCCACACACGCGGGCGGCGAGGAGCTTCTTGCCTTTACAAGAGGCGGAAACGAGCTTTATTACAGCGACCCAGCCGAGGGCTTTGCGTATTTGCCGAGGGATAACAGAATAATGCTCGGCGGACAGGACAAAATCACGGCTGTCCTTCAGCTTTGGGACAATTTAGTAGGTGTATTTAAGGAAAACGGCTTTTACAGAATAAGCTTTGCAAAGGATTTTTGCGAGGTGATCTCCTCAGCTGACTCCCTTGGTGCTTTGAGCGCTTATTCCGTCTCTATTTGCGGTAGCGATTGCCTTGTTTTGAACGGTCAGGGCGTTTTTGGCGTAGATGATTACAAATCGAGCGTGCGTGAGGTCTGCCTTTTGAGTCCGCGCTCACTTGATATCGACAAGGCACTATCAGGTTACACGCTGGAAGAAAAAAGAGAAGCCTGCTCGCTTGTTCACAACGGTAAATACTACCTATTTATAGGAAATAATTGCTACGTGGGCGTAACCGGTTCGGGTAGTAAAAAAGAATATAGCTGGTATCCGTGGTACGGCTTTGGCGCAAGGGTGGCTTGCACGCTTGGCGGTGAGCTTTATTTCGGCACGCAAAGCGGCGAAATAAGAAAAATGCATTCGGGTTATAGCGATATAACCTTGCGCGAATATTCCACAAGTACGCTTAGCTTAATTGTGGACAACGAGGGTGAGAAAACGCGCTTAATTACCGACAAAACAAGCCTTGAGGATAACACCGTTATAAGAGTTGGCGCACACAGGCTTTATATCGGCAAGGCAAGGAAATCAAACGGTGCAACTATATTTTATGATGGCTCACCAACGTACCCTGGCGGCTCGGTTAAGCTGTTTTACGGCGACACGCTAATTCTTGAAAACGGTACGGAGAAAACCGAAAAAACGGTGCTTGGTGTACTCGGAAACAGAGTGCTTTTCGAGGGAGAGGACACGGTTTATCTTGACGTCGACGAAGGAGTAGACACAGAGAGCGCGGACGAGTATTCGGTTTACTTAAAAAAGGACTCGGGCGTATACGAGGCAGAGTGGGAAAACGGCGCGATATACTTAAAATCGTGCGGTGAAGCGGTTAAAATCGACGGGCTTTCAAGCGTTATTTTAGAGACGAGAGTGAAGATTTCATGCGAATACAAAACTCCGCCGCTACCGATAGGCACGCACTTAAAAAATGCCACGGTAACAAGGCTTTACCTAAACGTTTACAGCGGAACCGCGGGCGAAATAGAGGCGGAAATATCAACGCGCTCGTCCTCGTATTCAAAGAAAATTACAACCGCACAGCCGCTTGATTTTGAAGCACTTGACTTCAACCGTCTTGATATGACCTACGGCTTGGACGCGCATATTGCAATACCGTTTTTTGTGCGCGGCTTTGACTATCTTGACGTAAAAATTACTTCAAACGACGAAAAGCCTGTCTATATCGGCTTTTTGATGATTGAGTATTACGTAAGTTAAAAATATATGGAGGAAAAACAATTGAGTGATAGATTTAAGATAAAGGGCAGCGAGGTAAACGAGGTTATATTAAATTCACCCTTTTCCTTGGCTGATTCCCCTGCGTCGCTCGGTCAAAAATCATCTCAAACAAAGAGATATTTTTATCAGTTTATAAATACCCTTGCCGAAAAAATCAATTTACATCTTAGTGAAATTGATACGGCAGTTAGTGAGGGTGAAATTGATACTGCCGAGGCGCACGAAAGAATAAGCGAGCTTGGCGAAAATATCGCCGCTATGCTTATAGAACATAATGAAAGCGAGCTATCGCATAGTGATATCAGAGCAAAAATTACCGACGAGAATAACCGTCACAACCAAAGTGCAAGCGCACACGCGGATATAAGAGAGGAGCTTGACGTTTTAAGAGAGGAGGCTGAGGTGGCGCTTCTAATTGCAAGCGGCAAGAACAGTGTAGTCAGCTTTGATGACGAGGTAGAGCTTTTTGAATACGCGCAGAGAGAGGGAGTGGTTGGTGATATCCTTCTTTTAGAGGACCCCGAAAAGCCTGATTTTACGGTCTTTGGCGTAGAAGTGGATGAAAAGGAGGGCGATATTGCACTTGAAATTAGCGATATTGCCGCAGGCTATGAGCTTTTGCCAAACAAAAAATATTTTGTAGGCGGCGTTCGTCTCGTTTCAAGCGAGGGTCGCTTTGAAACCTCAATGCTTGCCAAAAAAGAGGAGCTTAACGAGCAGAGGACGCACCTTTTATCTCTTATAGAAGCGCTTGATGAGCGCCTTGCATCTGCCGAGAATTCACTTTCAAGAAAGGAGCAAGCACTGACAAAGCATACGGTAACTGGCGAGAGCGTATTGCTTGAAAGCATGAACGAATACCACCTCGGCACGGTAAGTGCGCTCACGGTGGATATAGCCGAGGACGAATTTTTTGAGGCGATTTTATGCTTCAAAACGTCGAGCGCGGAAATTACGCTTGATGCGCCCGAGGAGCTTTTGTTTACGGGAGATGACACGCTTGAGGGTCGCTTTTACCCAATGCCTAAGCGCCTTTACGAGATAAGCGTTAAGCGCGTATCGGGCGTTATGCTTGCGCGTGTCGGCTCTGTCGATTACGAGGTGATTATGTGAGAGGGACTAAACGATTCGAGCGCAGAATTACCTCTCGGTATTTCAAGGTTGGAGAATTAAGAACGGTAAGTGGCGATGGTGAGGTTACGTTTGATGCAAACGCAGGAGTTCCGTTTGAATATCTGAAAATAAAGGGCGTGACAAAACAACCGCTCCCAAACCGCACCGAGGAATATTTCTCGCAAATCAAGGATGCAGGCAGCTACGTTGATGCAGGAATAGTGGGGACGTATACTTTGGCTCTGCCGACTGAATTTGTTGGAAAAAAGCTGACGTACGAGTTGAAGAGTAGTGGCTCGCTCGGCGGAGTTTTGCTTTATTTGTCGGATGGCGACAATCCTCTTTTTTCAAATTTAACACCTCTTTGTAATTCAAATGGACAGACCTTTAGGGTGAGCGGTGACGGCTTTACACATCTTATTTTTACTAACGTATATACAAGTGAAAGAGAGGAGGACGACGGCTCGGTATCAATTTCGCGTGATGGGCTTATCGATTTTTGGAGCGTGTGCGACTTGATAGTAGAGGGTGAAATATCTCCCGGTTACGAAACTCCTGTCATTTGTGTGGGAGATACCGGTGTGCTTTTAACGATTGAGTTTAATTCCAAAATCAAAAGGCTAAATCTTCCAAAGGAAATACAGCATCAAGATTCTAAGGTGCCGCTTCTTATGTCGGAATACGACGAGCTTGAAATAAGGGTTCTTGAAAATCGTGTTATTTATCGAGAGGGCTCGGTGCGTCTGAGCTTGACAGGTGATGAGCCTTGGCAGATAAACACCTCTGTTGCGCCGACGGGAAGAGGACTTATGGCGTATTATTACGCGCCTGTTTCGGTTTTACGCGGCTACTGTCCGTATCTAACCTTCACACCTTGGCCGATTTTGCCGTCACAGAAAAACATTTTCACTATGATGTCCGCAAAGGGTCTTGCCATAAAGTTTGAAAGAAACGAAACGGGAATGGCTTATTATAAGGTTGCGCTTAGCGAAATTACTAATTTTCTAAAGGAAAAGCACCAAAACGCCGCGACCGTTCAAATAATTGCAAAGCGAGCAGAGACAATAGAGCACGATATTACATCCACTACCCTTGCAGGCGCACTATTGTCGCACCTGAAAACAAAGGGCGACGGAAAAATTGTCGTCAGGGGAGCTAAGCTTTTACCGCATGTTGAGGCGAGATATTATTCATCAAACGAGGGTGCAAAAGTATACCTTACCGTTAAGTATCAAAATGAAAGCGGAACGGAAATAGCCACCGCGTCTTGCTATGAGCTTAGAATGGGAAGTGCTTATAAGATAAACGCGCCCGAAATTGACGGCTATACGCCAAAATCATCCGAGCTTTGGGGTGCGGCAAAGGAAAACAAAACGGTAATAATTGAATATGAGGAGATAAAATGAAAGCATACGAAAGCGTATATAAAGTAGAAAACGGCTCGCTTATAGAAAACACGGAAAATAAAATTGAATATACGGATAAAAACGGTAAGCGCCGTATTAAGACCAACCCGAAATTAAGCGACTTTAAGGCGGTCGGCAAATTTCCGCTGTCAAATGAGGCAAAGGAAGCCATCGAGAGCGGAAGAGACGTAAAATTCATCGTCAGAAACGACGAAATTTATCCAATTGACTGTGAGGTGACAAAATGAAAAAGGCTTTAATTACCGTATCACTCGTTGCTATTGCCACTGTGGTTTTGCTTTTTTGCTTCCGCGCCATCAGCGGTGCCGAGGAAAAGAGCTTAGACGAATTGGAATATATAGCGGGGAGCATAGAGAGCGAGGCGGCGGGCGCGCAAGGAGGAGAGGACACTAACCCGGGCGATGAAGTAGACGATATTCAAGGGGAAAATGATTCCCTGAAGGCTGACCTTGATGGAGCGAACAACAAGGAAAACGGTCAAAGCGATGTTGATTTGCGTGCAGAGGAAATAAAGGAGTACATAAAGGAGAGGGTAATTCCCGTGGTGGTTGGTGTGTTAACCTCACTTTCCGCCGTGCTTGCATCTCTTGGTGCAATTAAAAAATCCCTCGTTCGCCTCTCGGGCGCAAGGGATGACTTCAAAAATGAGGCAAGTGAAAGAAAAAGCGAGTTTGCACGCCAAAGCGCCCTGCTTGAAAGCAAGGCACAGGAGCTTTCCACACTTGCAAGCTTAATTCCTCAGCTTGAAAGGGAGCTGACAGAGCTTAAAAACGCACAGGACAAGCTAAGTGCGGAGGCTTACAACATCGGAAAAATGATATCTCTCGGATTTTCGGGCAGTCAAACCGTAATAAGAAGCGGAAACGGCAGAAAAATTTCCGCGCTCCTTAGCGAATGCCGCGCACTTTCAGGCAAAAACGGCGAGGACAAGGGCGAGTGTGATTTAACCGATACGACGGATATTTCTTTTATCGCACCGCAACCGTCAGCTGAGAAATCAAGCACAGGAAACGGTGAAAAATCAAGCATCCGCGCTAAAAAAAGAACATGCAAGACGGCGGAGGTGACGGCGAAAAATGAAGAAAATTAAGCTTCCGCTTCTTTACGTCCTTTCGTTTGCTTGCTCGGTTGCACCTGCACTTATTTATTTTGCCGTTAACCACGAAAGATATATAGGAACCAAGGGGGCGTCGGTGCGCCTTGCATTTGGCGGAGTGCTTCTTATTGCCGTTTTAGTGATAAAAGCGCTCGGCTACTTAAAAATCAAGTCAACGCTTATTTTCTTTAGCCTGGCGTTTCTTTTTTCCTTCCTGCTCGAAAGCATAATTTCAGACCTTCTTATTTTCTCGTTCCTTGCCTTGGTTGGTGAGCTTGCCGCCACGGCGGTGCGCTTCTTTATAAAGCGCGAAAAGGATAAGAGCGGAGCGCAAAGGACGAGAGAGATAATAAAGGAAACAGTTTTTGATTTAAGCGGACGGGTGTAATATGAAGAAAACCACACTTTTTGATGCGTTTTATAAAAATGCGGGATATTTTGCGGTTTTGCTCGTTTCCCTGGCATATATAGGCAGTAGCTTTATAATAATTTCAAAAACGGGCAAGAGCGCACTTGAAATAATAGCCTCGGGCGTAATCAGCATGACCGTTGGACTTTTAATTAACGGTGTTTTTCGCTCAATGGGAGTGAGCCGCGGTGAGCTTGACGAAAAAACGCTCCAAACCGCAAGGCTCTATTCGCAAAGCATAGACGAAATTTCGCCGCACCTTGACCGCTTAGAGGAGTTTTGCGAGAGCGAAAACAAGCGCGAAACGAAAAGAGTGCGTCAGCAAATCCTTGCCGCAGAGGGGCTGAGATACAGCGAGCTTTACGGTGAGGACGGCATTGTGTCATCCTACGATTTTTCCCTTTATTCCGACGAGGAAATTAAGGGCGCACAATTTAGGCGCAGGCTTGCTATGAGATATGCAAACCATAAAAGAAAAAAGGCGTTTAACCGTGCGCTTAAAATTAAAATCAAGCAGCTAACGCCAAGCACCTTAACCTGCGAGGGGGTAAAGGAAAACAACCCCTTCGATTTTGGAAAAAGCAAGCGCGAGTATAGCTCGCAAAAGAACCTAACTGATGCTATCGGGCGCGTCGTTATGGCGATAATCTTCGGCTACTTCGGCGTAACGCTCGTTAGCGAGGTGAATCCCGCGGTGCTTATTTGGAATACCCTTCAAATAGTAATGTACGTTGCCTCAGGCGTGCTTCAAATGTATTCAAGCTATTTTTGGGTGGTTGACGAGCATCGCGCGGGAATAATTAAAAAAATCGACTACCTTCAAAAATTCAAAGCATACGCTCTTGCCACGCGTTAGGCTTATACGGGAATAAATATCAAAAAAGACGGATTTAGCCAAATATTAGCTTGCAATTTATATCTTACTTATATTGACATCTTGACAAATAAATGATAAAATAGGGTGTAAAAGTATTCATTTTGCTTTAAGGAGATTAATAATGGAAAAGGAAAGAATTTTAGAGCTTCAAAAAATTGCAACCGATATTCGTCTTGGAGCACTTCGCGCGGTGTTCAACGCAAAAAGCGGACATCCCGGAGGCGCACTTTCAAGTGCTGATATTTTGGCTTGCCTCTATTTTTCGGAGCTTAATATTGACGTAAATAATCCGAAATGGGACGAGCGCGACCGCTTTGTTCTTTCAAAGGGACACTCATGCCCAGGTCTTTACGCCGCGCTTGCGGAAAAGGGCTTCTTTGATAAGAGCGAGCTTGATTCATTCAGACACACAGGCGCGCTTTTGCAGGGTCACCCCGACATGAAGGCGATAAACGGCGTTGATATGTCGGCAGGCTCACTCGGTCAGGGATTTTCCTGCGCTTGCGGTATGGCGCTTGGCGCAAAGATTAGCCAAAAGAGCTACCGCACATACGCACTCGTTGGTGACGGCGAAAGCCAAGAGGGTCAGGTTTGGGAGGCAATTATGTTTGCCGCACACTACAAGCTTGATAATCTTTGTATGATTATCGACTCAAACGGCTTGCAAATTGACGGACGTGTTGAGGACGTTATGAACGTTATGCCATACGAGCCAAAGCTTGAGGCGTTTGGCTGGAACGTTATAACCGTTGACGGTCATAATATCGAAGAAATCTTAGGCGCATTTGAGGCGGCTAAGGCGGTTAAGGGTAAGCCAACCGCAATTATTGCAAAAACAGTTAAGGGTAAGGGCGTTTCCTTTATGGAAAATCAAGCGTCATGGCACGGCAAAGCACCTAATGAGGAGCAATATAACACGGCTGTGAGCGAGCTTACGGAATTTAGAAACTCTTTGGGAGGTAACAACTAATGGCAGATAAGATTGCAACAAGAGAAGCATACGGTAAGGCACTTCTTGAATTCGGCGCAAAGAACGAAAATATCGTTGTTTTCGATGCCGACCTTGCCGAAGCGACAAAGACCTGTCTTTTTAAGAAGGAATTTCCCGAAAGATTTTTTGACTGCGGTATTGCTGAAAACAATATGCTTTCAGTTGCGGCGGGTATTTCCACAACGGGCAAAATTCCGTTCGTTTCTACCTTCGCTATGTTTGCGGCAGGCAGAAGCTTTGAGCAGATTAGAAACTCAATAGGCTACCCACACTTAAACGTAAAAATTTGCGCAACTCACGCAGGCATCAGTGTTGGTGAGGACGGCGCAACGCACCAATGTAACGAGGACCTCGCGCTTATGCGTACAATCCCCGGTATGGTTGTTATGAACCCGAGTGACGGAGTTGAGGCAAGAGCAGCGGTTGAGGCAGCAATTAACTACGAGGGACCTGTATATATCCGCTTCGGACGCTTGGCACTTCCTATCATCAACGACGAAAGCTATAAGCTTGAAATCGGCAAGGCGGTTAAATTAAAGGACGGCTTCGACGTAACGATAGTTGCAAGCGGTATGATGGTTGCAGAGGCGCTTGAGGCAAGAGAAATCTTAGCCACCGAGGGCATTTCGGCATCCGTTATCAACGTTCATACAATTAAGCCGCTTGACGTAGATACAATTGTTAATGATGCAAAAATCACAGGCGCAATAGTTGTAAGCGAGGAGCATAATATAATAGGCGGTCTTGGCTCGGCGGTTGCTGAGGCTATCGGCGAGAATTACCCCGTTCCCGTTGTTCGCCACGGTGTAAACGACGTTTACGGCAAGAGCGGCCCTGCAAAGGAGCTTATCGAATACTATTCACTTAACGCTAAGGGCATAGTTGAAAAGGTAAAGATGGCAATTTCGCTTAAAAAATAAAAACAAAGGGAATGTTGCAATAAGAACCTGCTACGCAGAACCTTGTTACTCGCGTAATAAGCACAGATCAAAAACAGACGCATTCCTAAATAAAATCAAGTTTATTTGTTTATTTTAGAACGATTTAATGTTGAGAACTTGCAATTTGTTGCAAGTTCTCTTCTTTTTATGTCTGTTTTTTAGACGCGACCACGGGCTCTACCGTACGCCAGTACGCCGACGTTCCCGTGTTCACGCCTCCCCGAGGGTTCCTTGAAATTGAGTGCAATTTCAAGGAGTGGGTCAACACTCATTTCACTATCCCCTACTAAAAAGAGGCGTCGCTAATGCGACAGCCTCTTTTATGTTTTGTGCCTTAATGTGACCGCTCTGTATTAGTCGAAAAGACTTGTAAAATAATCCATTACGTCCTCGGTCTTTGCGTTTGGAAGGTCAACAAGAACGTAAGCCTCGTCAAGTGCTGCCTTAGCCGCGCTTTGTGCGCTTGTTTCGATCAAGATGCTATCAACTATGTAGTAGTATCTATATACGTAGCCGCTACCGTAGTGTGTGCCGTTCATAAATTCATCGTAAAGTGCTTGTTGAACGGTCATAGCATCGTTTTTCTTTTGGAACTCGTAAAGACGAATGAAGCTTGTGCCGCTTGTGTACTCAGCGCGTGCTGTAACCTCACCCTTGAGGCTTAAGTCGTACTTTTCTTCAAGTGTTTCGTCGTAGTCCTTTGTTTCATCCTTACCCATTGAATATACGCAAAGGTAGTTTTCGTCTGCAAGGTTCTCGCACATTTCCTCAAATGAAGGAGTGAAGAACGAGCATGAAGCGAATGAAAGAACAATTCCTACAAGTAAAACTGCAAGAATAGCGATTTTTGCAAATTTTTTCATAAAATCTCTCCTTAAAATATAAATATTTGCAATATCGTTATACCACATTCTAAGCAAAAAGTCAAGCCGAACCGCAAAATATAGGGAAAAAGTTAGATTAAAACGAAATCCTGTTTAATTAAGCGTTATGGCATCAACGGTGATATCGTAGCGGTATTCGGTGCTGTAAATTTGTACCGCACTCGGTAGCTCGTTTTTGCCAAGAGTTAGCCGATACGTGCCGTAGTCGGTTGAAAACTCCATATAAGCACCGCCGCCCTTGCTCGCTACGGTGGTTAGACACTCCTCGCTGAGCGAAAAAATATTGCTAAGAGCGAAAATTCCGCGCACGCTTTCGTTTTCAAGTGGGATTTCAAGCTCACCTGCTTGCCCAACCACGCCTTCTTTGTCAATTTCAAATGAAATATGCGTAAGGGCAGGTGGGGAAAGAAAGGAGATTTTTCTTTTCTCCCCGCTTTTTTCTATTAGAATTTTATATTCGCCGTTCAGAGTGCATTCGGCACTTATTTTTTTGTCCTGATATTTCAGTATGCCGTAGCCTTGGCTTTGGCACGAGCAAAGCAAAAAAATTGTAAGGCAAGCTATAAAGGATAAGAGCAGCTTTTTCATAAATCACCTCTAAATTTCCACCGAAAACAGACACAGGGTGGTGAATTTAGTTAAATATATGAAGCTTTCTGGCGTTTTATTCAAAATAAATAACCAAAACGCTTAAATCGTCCGTTTGCTCGTTATTTGCTAAAAATTCGTTTATGATTTCCTCGCTCAAATCGCTTGGTTCGGTTGCTTTTGTATTTTCGAGCAGATTTTGAATGTACGAGTAATCGCCCTTTTTTGAAAGAGCACCGTCACTCACCATAACGCAAACGTCGCCGCTTTCAAAGGTGAAGGAAAGACGCTCACAGTCGAGCCTTTTCATAATACCTATCGGCGCGGTTTTAGAAGCAAGCGAAAATACGCGCTCGCCTCGCTTGATAAGCGAAACGCAAGCACCGCTTTTGTAAAACGACGCCTCCCTCGTTACGTTATCGATTTCCAAAAGGTCAACGGTTGATGAATGCTCGCCGTTTTTTGCACGTACAAATGAGTTTATTACGCCAAGGCACGCTTCCGTTTCGCTCGTGATAGGGAGCATCGAGGAAAGAAAAGAAGCGCACATATTTGAGGTTAGGTGTGCGCCGTGGCCTGTGCCCATTCCGTCGCAAATTAAGTAAAACGAGCGCCCACCACCGCCGAATGCACAGAGCGTATCTCCACAAGGTCCGTCCCCGAGCGACACGCTTCTTTTTGAATATGAGGTTTTGTGAGGTGGGAGAGAAAAAAGCTCTGCGCTTGAAAGCTCACCGCTTGATATAACGGTTGGCTCGTCAAATTGAACTGCGAGTGCGTCGCTCAGCACGAAGGGGATTTTTGAAATCGGAATTTTGCTCCTCACCGTATCTATATCAAGTATGCAAGCGCGAATTGATTTCGTGCCTAAAATCTCGGCACTTTCAAAGCACAGTCCGCTTTTTGCGAGCGCATTTTCCGCCCTTTTGGAAAGCGGCTCGTTCTTTTCATACGTTGTGCTTTTCGTCCTTAGCTCACCAACGATTTTAGCGGCAAGCTCAAATGCGTACGCACTGATTTCAAGCTTATCGTTTTTAATACCGTTTTCCAAGTTTTTGCGAGAAAGCTCCAAGACCTCGTCGCTGATTTTGTCTAAGCTTGGGCATCTGTGTATGAATTTTTCGTCAAGTGCGCTTTTATCATGCGAGCCGAGGTAGTAGGCACTTTCAGAAATTGAACGGAGTGCGCGCTCCGTCGTTTCCGTATCGCGTGACCAACAAATTTCCTCCTTTGGGCACGATGCACACGATTTTAAGATGCATCTTTCTGCGTCCCTGCAAAAGGCTTCGATTGTGACGTCCTTTGATTCTGCTTGCGCGTTATGAAGCGTTTTTGAAGCATCTAAGAATGCGCGCGAGGTGTCGCTTGAGGCGCGTTTTATCTCGCTAAGCTCGGATGAGGTGCTGTAACTCAGCGCGTGCTTGTGCGCACCCTCGCGAAGCTTTATATTAGGCATAAGATTTAGCTGCAAAATTGGGAAAATAAGCACACAGGCGCCGATAAGCTCAGGCACAACGTAGGAAAACGCGTCGTAGCCGCCTGCCCAAATGGAATAGCTTACTCCCAAAATAGCCGCGCCTAAAATTGCAAGGAGCGTTGATAGGTGTGAAAGAATACTGAAAACAAGGGCGCAAATTATAAGTGTAAGGGCAAAGCGTGGCTCAAAGCATAGCGACATAAGTGCACTGAAAACCAAACCCCATACGCCTGACGATTTTGAAACGAAAAAGACGAGGGAAAACGAAAGGAAAACGGAAAAGTCAAAGCCACCAACCGCTCGCCCACGCAAAAAGAAGACTACCATAAAGGTAATAATAGCAAGTCCGATAAAAAAGCTCTTTGAATTCCCGCCCTCCCAAAGTCCGCTTGCAAGATAGGTAAGAAGCGGACAGATGCAAACGAAAAACACAAGCGCGAAAATATCGTATAGCATATAGCCGCCAAGCACGGTGTAGTAAATTCCCACGCCAAACGCGCACGCAAGGGAAATTAAAACTCTTAAAAAGATGTTTTCACAAAAAAGCTCCCTCAAAATATGAGGCAGGCGCACGCCGAAGCGCTCCTTTGCTTCGCCCTCGGGCTTTTTAAGGAAGGAAACGAGAACGCGAAGAATAAAGAGAGAAATAAAGGCTATTATGTAAACACCCTTGTCGTCAAGAAAGAAAATACAGGAAAAAATTGCGCCGACAAATGCAAAGGGAGCGTCCTTTTTCGCACTCGCGCAAAGCACAAAGCCGAAGGGGAGCGTTCCGAAAATGAATTTAACGGGCGTTAAAAGCAGTGCAAGGAAGAAAAGGACACATTCTGAAATTACCTTTTTAGCTTCGCTTGAGAGCGTAATTTTTCTTTTGAAAATTTGCTTTACCATAAAAAATCCTTTCGTTTTTGCTTTATTCTACACCGAGTGCGCGTGCGTTTTTTGTCAAAATGCGCTGTCAAAGAAAATTTTATCGAGCAAAAAAACAGATAAAACGTGCAAAAAATGTGAAAATACCTCGGGGAGTGTCTGATTTTGCTTTGAAAAGAACTGAAAATTACGAATTTTTTCACACCGCGGCGTAATATAATTTGCGGTTTTTAAGCTTTTATCGTCTTTTGATGGGCAAAAACAAAATTTTATGCCTTAGACGGTTATTTGTGTTGACTTTTTCGCTTTAGTATATTAAAATGTAATTAACGAAAAAAGCAGCTGACATCACGGGCGTACCCGTGTGGCTGAGTTAGGAGAAAATATGTATAGCTTTGAAAGATTACATTACAGTATAAGAGGCTCGTATCTTGTATGGGACAGCCGCAAAAAGGGCGTTTTGAAGCTCGATATGATTCACAGTCACGGACAGGATATCTTTAACGGCATTTTGTCAATTGACTACGGCAAGGATGCAAAAATGTCCTTCGTGCCACGCGAGATAACAATAAAATATAGCGGCGGTGAGCAAAACATAACTATGTTCGGCACAGACGGCACTTACATTAAGGGCAAGGGCAAGGACTTCCTTGTTGAAATTGCAAAGACACACGCAAAATTCGATTATCAGGTTATCCAAAACGGAGTTATCGAGCTTTGCGATTTTAAGAATAACTGCAGTCTTATGTTCGTTCCGTTAAAGGGTGAATTGAAGCTTGAAAAGCTTCGCAAGCCGGGCGAAATTACATCGGAGTTTGCAAATATTCGCGTTTTGCCAAATGAAAACGGCGAATATGAATTTTCAATTGAGGAAAGCTTCCTTGACACGGGCGCGGTTCAAGCTAAGGGAATGAATTACGACCATTATGCAGATATTGCGGAGGCCGACTACAAGGCTTGGGAAAAGAAATATAATCCAAAGAACAAATACGAAAAGGAATGCGCCTACATAATGTGGTCAAACACCATTGCTCCGCTTGGCAACTTCTCAACTGAGGCAATTGTAATGGGCAAGGCGGGCATGAGCAACGTTTGGAGCTGGGACAACGCATTTAACGCTCTCGGGCTTGCAGATATTGATTACCGTATTGCTATGGACCAATTTACCATTATGTATAAGCATATCAACCGCGTTGGCAGAGTGCCCGACGCTATTTCGGAGAAATATAAGGTTTGGAACTTCGTTAAGCCACCCGTGCAGGGTTGGATGTACAAGCAAATGATTAAGAGAAATCCCGAATTTGCAACCCCACACGCGCTTGAAGAGGTTTATTTCGATATGAAGCGCAACACCGACTGGTGGCTTAACCTTCGCGGTGACGTTCCCTCATATTATCACGGTAACGACTCAGGACAGGACAACTCCACCTGCTACGATAAGAGCGAGCATATTGAAACGGGTGAGCTTATTGCTTTCCTTTCCGCTCAATGCTCATTCCTTGCCGAGGCGGCAGAAATTCTTAATTTCCCAACCGACAAGCGTATTTACAAGCAGCTTGCAGCTGAGCTTGCTGAAAAGGCAATTAAGGACTATTGGGACGGCGAAAAAATCTTCGTGCGCTTAGCCGAAACAGGCGAGAAATACTATTGTCAGGCACTTATGCCCCTTCGCGTAATAGTGCTTGAGGATGCACTTCCAAAAGAAATGCAGGAATATATCGTAAAAACGATAAAGGAGCATCACCTTTGCCGCGGCGGTATTGCAAGTGAGGCAATTGATAGCCCATGGTTCGTTGAGGACGGCTATTGGCGCGGTGCGGTTTGGGCACCCGACGTAATTATGTTCGTTTATGCACTGAGAAACCTCGGCTATACCGAGCTTGCCGATGAAATTGCCGAAAACTACAAGAGCTCGGTTTGTAAATACGGCTTTAACGAAAACACAAGTGCTATAACGGGCAAGGGCTTGCGCTGCAAGTGCTATTCTTGGGCGGCAAACGCATATCAAGTGCTTTAAGGAGATAAAATGGCTACAAAATACGCAGCTTTTAATAGCGACTATATTTCATATACGCTCGAAAACGAAAAGGGCAGAGTGGCGTTTTTCGGTATAGAATCGGGTGGACGCGACAGAGATAAGCACGCAAGCTACAATCTTATGCTTCCGGGCTACGGTGGCGTTTTCGGTGCATTCAAAAAAGCGCTACCGACCAAGCTGGAAGCAAACGAGAACTCGGCTTATTACGAAAACAAAAACGGTGCAAGCGTAAAATATACCTTTGACGGCGAGAGAGTAATGAGCGTTGAAATGAACGGCGCATTACCAAACGATATTTTCTCACTCAGATGGGCTATTAAGACCGCGCCGCCAACGATTTGGACGAAAAAGCAACCGAAGAAATTAAAGAGCAAAAACTACCTGACTATGTATAAAACGGAATTCAAGCTTCCGCTTTTTGTCCATTTTCCCGACTTTGGCAGAGTTGAAATTTCCGCGTCCTCACCCGACGTATTTTGCGTTGAGGAGCTTCAACAGTCGAAGGATTTTATTGGAATTGACCTCGGCTACTTAAACTACGGATATAGCCATAACAGAATGCACGGACTTCACTTCGGCAGCTCCTATCTTACCTTTAAGTCAAGAAAGAATGACGAAAAGGTAACGCTCACCTTTAGGGTAATGGATGAGGCGTATCCGCCGCTTCCCGAAAACGACGAAAGATTTAACGGGCTTAAACGAAACTGGTTAAATGCGTTTGCTATGAACCGTGAGCTTTTCGATATGGGAGATAACATTTATTTCCACGGCACGGGACACTTGGCAATTCATATGAAATCCGATATGCTTCAAATAGTTGACAAAAACGACGAGCAGTTTTCAATAATCCGAAGGGTGTTTGAAAGACAGGTGGAAAGAACCTTCAAGGAGTGTCAAGCGCACGACGGCGAGGTTAGCGTTAGCTTCTATAACAGAGAAAAAACGAAAAATTACGGTTGCTCGGTTGACTCAACCCCCGGTGCGATAATTTCACTAACGGGTATTTCGACCTGGAACCTTAAATTTGCAAAAAAGCTTATTCCGTACGCGATAAAGGCGGCAGACTTCATTTTGGCACAGGATACCGACGGCGACGGAATTTTCGAGGTTAAATTTGCAGGTGACTATATCGGTCAGTCAAGTGAATACGGCTGGCAGGGCAACTGGTGGGACAACTTCGCCTTCGGTCACAAGGATATTTATTTTAACTACCTTTGCCACCGCGCCTTGCGCGAGCTTTCCGCGCTTCTTATCAAGGCGGGAATGGAAAGCGAGGCACAAAAATATCTCGACCAGCTTAAAAAATTCGATGCTAATTTCTTTGACACCTTCTATAACCCCGAAACAGGACTTATGGCAGGATGGATTAGCCGTGACGGAAACGTACACGACTACGGCTTTACCTTCGCCGTTTCAATGGGTATAAATGAGGGACTTATCCCCAAGGCAGAGGGCAAGAAAATGATAAAGAAGCTCCTTTCTATTATGAAAAAGGAGGGATATGGCGACCTTCGCTTCGGAATTCCGGGTAACGTTATTCCCGTTGGCGAGCGTGATACAATTTGTTGGCCTTGTATGACCGACTGGGGCAGATACGAAAACGGCGGTCTTTGCGGTATGCCAGGCTTCCACTTCCTAACCGCTATGTATAACGTGGGAATGAGGCGCGAGGCGGACGAAATTCTATTTGCAATCCTAAATACCTACGAAAAGGATATGACCCACTCAGGACTTATGCCCGGCTATTGCCAAAGCATTGACTGGCGCACAAAGGAGGGCGTGCGTTGCGGCTATAATTACCTTGCCGACAACTATTATTTCCTTATGTCCGTATATGTGGGTAGGCATAAGATGAAGCACCCTGCTGTAAATAGAGGCTAACACGTTAAGGCATAACTACAACTAAAAATGAGGGATACTAAAAAATAGTGTCCCTTTTCTGTTAAACATGCAAAATTTTGATTTTTTGTATTGTTAAGCGCGCGCAAATATGATATATTAGTGGTATAAATACCCATTAGGAGATAACAATGAAAAAAATTAAGGAGTGCTTACAAAACAAGCACGGAAGCTATATACTGCCGTTTCTTTGGCTACACGGCGAGGACAAGGAACGCATAAAAGAGGAAATTTTGGCTATTAAAAATAGCGGAATTAACGAGCTTTGCGCCGAGAGCCGCCCGTATGAAAAATTCTGTCAGGACGAGTGGTGGGATGACTTTAAGTTCATTTTAGACACCGCACGCGAGCTTAATATGGGCGTTTGGCTGCTTGACGACCAAAAATTTCCGACAGGCTACGCAAACGGCTATCTTGAAAAAGAGGAAAACGCGCATTTAAGGAAAAAGCTGATACGCGAATTTCAGGTTGAGGCGCTCGGTCCGTCGAAATTTACAAAAATCTTTGTTGGTGCAAGGATTTGCGAGGGAGAAAAAATACTTAGCGTAATAGCGTATAAGCATATTGGCACAGGCGAGGAGCTTGACCCGAAAAGCGCTATTGACTTAACCGATAAATTAAGCGACGGAATGGTATATTGGGACGTGCCCGCGGGTAACTGGCGCGTTTGTGTGACGGTGAAAACCGAAATGTACGAATATAAAAACGACCGTCTGTTTTACTACATTGATATGTTAAACCGCGACTCGTGCCACGCGATGATAGATGCTATCTACGAGCCGCATTATAAGCACTTCAAGGAGTATTTTGGCAACACCTTCCGCGGATTTTTCTCCGACGAGCCGGGATTTTTGAACGTTTGCTATACCTATAACAACCAACTCGGTGACGCGCTCTCACCATATCCGTGGCGCGACGATTTATGCGAGCTTATCGCCGAAAATGCAGGCTTGACGGTAAAAGACGTGCGTCTTTGCTTGCCTGCACTTTGGGAAAACCTTGGCGAAATTACCGCGCAAATTCGCGCAAATTATATGGATGTTGTGACTAAGCTTTACAGGGAAAATTTCTCCTGCCTTCTTGGCGATTGGTGCCGTGAGCGCGGAGCTATGTATATCGGACACGTTATTGAGGATATGGGCGCGCATACCCATCTTGGCTACGGTAGCGGACACTATTTCCGCGCACTTGACGGACAGGATATGGCAGGCGTTGATATAGTTTTGCATCAGGACGTCGTCGGAATAAGTGACGGAATACACCGTTCACCTCTTGCAGACGGCGGAAAAGCCGACCCTGCATTCTTCCGCTACACTCTCCCCAAGCTTGCCGCATCTCATTCACATTTACAGCCGCTTAAAAAAGGCAGGGCTATGTGTGAGATTTTCGGTGCGTTCGGCTGGGCAGAGGGCTTGCCCTTTATGAAGGGGCTTAGCGACATTATGCTCGCAAGCGGAATAAACCACTTCGTTCCACACGCATTCTCCCCAAAGGAGGAGGACACGGATTGCCCACCGCATTTTTATAACGGCGGAAAGAATATTCAGTACCCACTTTTTAAGAATTTAATGGAATATATGGGTCGCGTTTCACACGCGCTAAACGGCGCTATTCACCGCGCGGACGTTGCGGTTTTTTATAACGCCGAGTGTGAATGGACAACGCAGGGAGAGCAGCTTTTGCCGACCCTGTGTCGCAAATTGACACAAAATTTAATCGATTTTGATATCGTGCCATACGATATATTAAAGGACGCGACGGTAAAGGACGGCAAACTCTACATAAACGGCGAGAGCTTTGGCGCGCTTGTAATTTCCAAAAGCGAGGCGTTGCCGCTTAAATGCCTTGAGCTTTTTGCTTCACTTGCAAAATCGGGCTTGCCCGTTATTTTCACTGACGAGCTACCGAGGCGCGCGGCGGAAAATATAGATATAAGCGAATTAAATTCACATTTCAAGGTTGAAAATATTGACACCTTGCCCGACCTTTTAAGGAATACAATCGATTTGGACGTGAGCGGTGAGGGAGAGAACCTAAAAGGGCTGCGCTTCTACCACGCAACGAGGGACGGCAAGGAAATTTACCTTTTCTCAAATGAGGACGTTTATAACGACGTAAATGCACAAATAAAGCTAAAACACCAGGGGGAGTGTCTGATTTACGAGCCTTGGGATAACAAAATTTACCGCCAAGACACAGAAAACGGCACGCTTGAAATCCTCCTTGAAAAGGGAAATATGATTTTTGCTATCTTTGGTGCTGAAATACCAAACGGCACGCCAAAATTCACCTTTGAGCGCGAAAAAATTACACTTCCCTTAGCATTTGATATATCAATCAAGGGAGAGTGTGAGAAAAATTACCGTAAAATTGCGGAAAATTCACCTCTTTTCGATATTTCCGCTCCTGAGTGTTATTCAGATTTCAGCGGCGAAATTCTTTACGAAGCCAAATTTGCAGGCGTTGACAGCTTTACGGTAATCGACCTCGGTCAGGTTGGCGAGGTGGCAGAGGCATGGTTAAACGGCGAGTATCTCGGTGCGCGTATTTGTGCGCCGTACAAATTCAGCATGAAGAGTGCACTCAAAAACGGTGAAAACGAGCTTAGAGTTATCGTGCGTAGCAATCTTGCACACAAGCGGCGCGACCTCTTTTCCACCTTCATTCAAATTCCGCCGAGTGGAATTTTGGGCGATATTTCACTTTGTAGGTACGAATGATAAGGTATGGTTGGTTTATTCTTAATATGAATATATTCCTTGACAAATAGTTTAGATAATGATATCATTATTTTACAAACTTCTATTTAGGAGATAATTATGAAAAAGAAAATTTTAATAACGCTTACTATGGCGCTTGCAATTATGCTTGCGCTTGCAATTTCTGTATTTGCAGATAGCGTACACGAGGGCAGGGTTGACCTTGACGCAACCGTTACTCTTGATAACGGCACTACTGTAAACCTCTTTGATGATGACGGCAACGCGCTCATTTGGTTCCAAAACGGTAGCGAGCTTCAGTCAATCCGCGCAGATGACGAACGAGTAAAGTATAAGGCAACCTACGGCTTTAACGTTGGTAACAGCTCTGTCGGAACGGTTTACGTTTACGAGGTTTCCGATATGTGGATTCAACTCAGCGAAAGCGTAAAGATAAGCAAAACGAGCATCGTTGTTCTCAATCTTATGGACGACGACGTTATGACAAACGAAGCATCAAACAATGCATATCTTAATAAGCCCGTTAACTGTGTAAAAACTATTCAATGGGCAAATAAGGTGCTTGAATACGCGTATCTTCGTCTTGATACCGCGGCAATTCAGCAGCAGGCATTCAACGGCTGCACAAAGCTTAAATACGTAAACCTTGAAAGCTTGACCGAATTAAGACAAATCGGCGGCTCTCAGTCGTTTGGCGGCTCATCAAAGCTTTTTGAAAATCAAGCTGTTGATTTAAGCGCTACAAAGCTCATTACTCTTTCAGGTGAGGGTACGTTTAACGGTGTTCCCCTTGCTGACGTTAAATTCCCAACCTCTCTTACGTACATTAACAATTGGTCGCTTCAGGGCACTAAGCTTGTTGATTATGCTTTTCCCGAAAACGTTTCATCAATATCAGGCTCACAGTTCAACGATTGCAAATCACTTAAAACTATTTACATCAATAGCACAACAACCTCGATAGTTGACAGAGCGTTTAACAATACCGTGCTTGAAAAGATTTTCTTTGTCGGCACAGCTGAACAGCTTAACGCGCTTCTTGATAATACAGGCACAGGTAGCAACGCGCCCTTCTGGGCGGTTGTTGGCGAAAACCGCGCAAACCTTATTTCATATGCTGATTATAATGCGCTTGAGGACAAGAGCGGACCGTACGTGGTTTATGATTTCAGCTACTGCGTGGCGTATAAAAACGGCGTTCACACAGCCGACCCTGCACGCTCGAACGCTTGTGTAACAACATGCTCAATCTGTGAAAACGTTGATATTTCACACGTTAATGACAATATTTCCGTTGAATACCTTTATGAAAGCTACCTTAAAGAGGGCGACAAATATACGGATTGCTTAAATAGCGGCTGTGACTACGAAACCCACGAGGCGCTTGAAGCGCTCTTTGTAAACCGCGGCTACTCCTACGAGGAGGGCGAGCGCGGCGGAATAGTTGCTGACTTCGGTGTGAATTACAATGCGGTTCACGCATATGAAAACGCAACGGGTAAGCAAATTACCTACGGTATGTTTGCGGCTTATAAATCAAAGCTTGGTACAAACGATATTTTTGACGAAAACGGCAAAACGAACGACGGTGCATTTACCGCCGAAATCGGAAACGATAAATTCGTTTCATTACAGCTCAAAATAGTTGGCTTGACGGGCGAACAAAAGGACTTTATGCTTGCACTCGGCGTTTACGTAAACACAGTTGACGGCGAAAACAAAGCAGTTGAATTTATTCAAGACGGCGAAAAATTAGACGGCGAAAAATACGTTTTCGTAAGCTATAACGGTCTTTATAAAGAGGACGAATAATAATTTACAAATTTAAGGGGCGCAGCTTGCGCCTCTTTTTTGTGCATTAAAGATGAATAATCGCATAAAAGCGTGAATATATTCATAAAATTGTGAATATTTGTGAATATTTTATTGAAAAATCAAATTTGCTATTGACAATTGTCTAATACAAGTATATAATTATAAAACCAATTTTAGAAAAATTAAGGAGAAAACTAAAATGAAAAAGATTATTTCTTTAAGCGTAGCTGCAATTATGCTCGTTTCTCTCGTTTTCTGCTTCGCTTCATGCGGCAAGACTGGGACAGAGTACGTTGCGGTTGACGCGGTTGACCTCTTACAAGAGGACTTCGGTATCGCAGTAAAGAAGGGCGATACAGCAATGAAGGAAGCCGTTGACGCAGTTGTTAACGAGTGGGTTTCAAACGGCACAATGGAAAAGTACGTAAACTACTACACAGACCTCTCTGACTACGAGGCAGGTGCGAAGGATACAGCTCCTGAAGCTGGCGACCTTCAAACAAGCTGGCAGTTCGGTGACAAGGGTGTTATCACAGTTTACACAGAATCAGGCTTTGCTCCATTCGAATTTATGAGCGGTGACAAGGTTATCGGCGTTGACATCGCTATTATGAGCGAGGTTGCTGAGCGTCTTGGCAAGTCAATCGACGTTCAAGACGTTGCATTTGACACAATTCCTACCTGCGTTAAGACAGCAGAGGGCGATGCAGTTGGTGCTGCAGGTCTTACAATCAACGATGAGAGAAAAGAAGCAGTTGATTTCTCAGCTGTATATTTCAGCTCAACTCTCGTTGTTGTTTCTGCAAAGGACAACAGCTTTGACTCAATTTCTGACCTTGCAGGCTTGAAGGTTGGTGTACAAGAGGGCACAAGCGGTGACCTTATCGTTTCAGCAGCTATGGGCGACGGCCACACCTACGAAAATGAGGATGGAGAAACAGTTACTGTAAAGTCAGCTATTTCAGAGGTTAAGAGATACAAGCAATATTCACTTGCATTCCAAGACCTCAAAAACGGCAGAATTGATGCTATCGTAATGGATAAGCTTCCTGCACTTACAATGCTCAACCTCGTTGGCTAATTTTAATAGGCATAGACTGAGGAGCTTTTTGCTCCTCAGTTGTTTTGCCAAAAATCTCTTAATTTCTTAATTGGTTACTAATTCTTTAATTAAAGGAAATACTATGATAAAAACTTTTATTTTAGATGCCGTTAACGAGATAGATGCAATTTTGGGAATAAAGGCGTTTATTTTGAATATCGTGACGAAAATCGATTCATTTTTCGGTTGGGGCGTCTTAAAGAGCATATATAAAGCAACTATCGAGCAAAACAGATGGTTTTTATATATCGAGGGCATTATAAATACCCTTATGATTGCAATTGTTGCGGCACTTATCGGTGTTGTTGTCGGCGTTACGCTTTCAATGATTGTCTTTCTTAACAAGAAAACAGGCAAATTAAAGCCGTTTGCGTGGATTGCAAATACGTATATCACGATAATCCGCGGCACACCTGTTGTTTTGCAGCTTATGATTTTATACTTCGTTGTGTTTGCAACGTGGGATAACGGAATTTTAATTGGCGCAATTACCTTCGGTATCAACTCAAGCGCATACGTAGCCGAAATTATAAGAGCAGGCTTTGAAAGCGTTGACGACGGTCAAAGAGAAGCAGGCAGAAGCCTTGGTCTTAACACCTGGCAAACAATGTTCCATATTATAATTCCGCAGGCGCTTAAAAACTCACTCCCACCGCTATTTAACGAGTTTATCACGCTTGTTAAGGAAACGGCAATTGTTGGTTACGTTGGCATTATGGACCTTGGTAAAATCCCCGGTCTTATTCAGTCAAGAACGTTTGAATATTTGCCGCCGCTTATCATAGCCGCAATGCTATATCTTATTGTCGTAATGATACTTACGCTCATTTTGCGCCTTATCGAAAAAAAGCTTGCAAAGAGCGACAGAAACGGAGGTAAGAAATAATGGCTGAAATGAATATGAACGAAAAGCCTATTCTTTCCGTGAGAAATCTTAAAAAGGTTTTCGGTGAAAACGTTGTTTTGAAGGATATTTCCACCGATATATATAAGGGCGAAAAGGTTGTTGTGGTTGGCGCATCGGGTAGCGGAAAAAGCACGTTTTTAAGATGCTTAAACTGTCTTGAGGACCCCGACGGCGGTCAAATTATCTTTGACGACGTTGATATTGCAGACCGTAAGGTTAATATCAATATTCACCGCCAAAATATGGGTATGGTGTTCCAGCAATTCAATCTGTTTAACAACAAAACCGTGCTTAAAAACATTATGCTTGCGCCTTATATGATATATAAAAGAAGGGTGAAAAAAGCATATAAAGCTGAGATAAAGGCTGACAAGGCGGCGCTTAAGGAAGCTGTTTTGGCAGGAAATAATGAAAAAATCGCCGAAATTACCGAAAAAATAGCAAAAAGACCTAAATTCGACTATAAAGCCGAGTGCAGACAAAAGGCACTTATGCTCCTTCGCCGTATCGGACTTGAGGACAAGGCAAACGTATATCCGTCAACGCTTTCGGGCGGACAAAAGCAGAGAGTTGCGATAGTTCGCGCCCTTGCTATGAACCCAAAGGTTATGCTCTTTGACGAGCCGACCTCGGCACTTGACCCTGAGATGGTTGGTGAGGTTTTGAACCTTATAAAAGAGGTTGCAAACGAGGGAATGACGATGGTTATTGTTACTCACGAAATGGGCTTTGCCCGTGAGGTTGGCACACGCGTTATCTTTATGGATGAGGGCGTTATTGCCGAACAGGGCACACCGTCCCAAATCTTTGACAATCCGCAAAATCCAAGAACAAAGCAGTTCCTAAACGCTGTTTTATAATGAAAAACACCAAAAAGCCGCCGTTTGGCGGCTTTTTTTACGCAAAAAAGATTCCTCGACAGGCTCGGAATGAAAGAGAGTGAGCCTTCCCCAGCGGGGAAGGGGGACCACGAAGTGGTGGATGAGGAGATTATTGTCCGTACGTTTCGGTTCCCCTCATCCGTCTGCCGATGGCATCCACCTTCCCCACCGGGGAAGGCAAGGGCTTTCGACGCGCTCGGAATGTCACACGTGCGAATTAACTCGCGCGTATGTACCTGCGCGTATTGATAATGAAGAAATGTATCAAAAATGGTCAAAAAATGACGAAACAATGATATGCGCACATATCATAATCTATTCTTGGCGCGAATAATACACAAAATGTTGTGTAGGCACATGTATAAATTCACAAAATCTTGTGGCGTTGGGCAAAAAAATGCCCGACCCTGTGTCTAAAATGAATGTTTTTTGACTATTTATTCGATAAATTGGTATGATTTTTAATCAAAACAATACGATTGATAAAATTCAGACAATCCGCCACCCCTGATATGCACCTGCGGTGATTATATGCAATCCTGTGGATTGATGATATACACCTGTGGTGATGATATGCAATTCCGTTGGAATTGATGATATGCAACCTACGGTTGATGATATGCAACGCCAAGGCGTTGATTGTACCGTAGGGGCGATTCACGAATCGCCCGTAAACGTAGATTTCTCGGCTACGCTCGGAATGATAGGCGAAAATGGTGTGACCCCCGTAGGGACAGGCGTCCCCGACTGTCCGTGAATAATGGTGTGCGAATGAACGGAGAATAAACAGCCGACCAATGGTCGCCCCTACGGTTGCGGATGAGATGTTGCCAATGTGGGGGGTGGCACGCTTGGAATGACGTTATGGGTGCTCGGCTTCCGTCATCCTGAGCTTGCCGAAGGATCTAACAACGGATGCGGTGGCGTTTTGTGCGGCAAATGGCGTATTTTTGCAAATCTTCATTTATCAATACCGCGCGGCGCGTATGTACGAAATCACGATTTTGGGCAAAAAATTGCATCGAAATTGAAAAAATGCATTTTTATTTGTGAATTTTTTGTGAATTTTTATTTTGCCGCTATTAACAAAAACATCTAAATTGTTGACTTATCAAACAAAAATACGAGCATTTTCGGGGCGTTTTGCGCCTTTTTATGGGTTTAGCACGGCTGAGAATTTTGCAGTATAATACAGAAAAAACGCATTTTATTGCAAAAATTTTTATGTGAATTTTGACAAAATTTTTGCAGGGCGGGGTAAATTTTTTGTGCACATTCACAAAATTATAAATTTATTTATATATTAGTACCCGTAACCTTGACTTTTGGCGAATTTTGGTGTATAATTTGGTCAGTGTGTGGTATTCCTTTAAGGAAAATTATTTCATCACGCTAATTTTTGTTTTGAAAGGACAGTAAAAATGAACAAGACAAAACGTTTCTTAGGTCTATTTCTCATTGTGTTCATGTTGCTCGCATTTGTACCATTGCAAGCACTTGCAAACACAACTGACGAAATTGCTCCTGCCGACTCTGTAGTCGAAACTACGGATGCTGGCGAAAAATCCACAGGTAACGTTGCAAAGGTCGGTAATACCGAATATGCAACACTTGCTAATGCGTTTGCTAATGCAAACGGCAACACGGTGACACTCCTTAACGATATAAAAGTTACGGAAGTACTCACGGTTGTTGAGGGTACAAGCGCGACGCTTGATTTGAACGGCTATGATGCTGTTTTGGAAGGCGAAGCATATATCTTTGTTAAGAGCAACGGACCAAGCAGTGTAGGCATGTTGACGGTTAAGGATACAAGCGAAAATGCTGACGGTAGAATAGTTGGTGTAATCTGTGTAAACGGTACGCTCAATCTTGAAAGCGGTACAATCACGTCTGCAGGTTATGGAGTAAGCGGCATTCCCGCAACAGTGGTGCTTCAACCTGATTCATACGCGAACTACCCGGAATTAAATGTTACGGGAGGTACAATTGAATTTACAGGCGATCTTGATGAATTGGGCGATTTAGCAAGCTTTGCAACCGCTATATTTGCCAGCGGCACTAACGGTAGAGGTTCGGATATGAATTTCAGCGAGGACGCTACTGTTAAGAGTACAGGTAGCTGTGTGCTTCAAAATGTAAAGATTTCGGATCACGGTGATGTTACTGTTACCAACGGTACATTTAAGTGTGGCGAGGGCTTTGAGATTTTTAACATTGACACCACCGGCGGTGCAGAGGTTGCTGTTTCCGGCGGTACGTTTAGCTCAGCAATTCCCGAGAAATACTGCGCAGACGGCTTTGAACTCGTTGAAAACGCTGACGGTACATACGGCGTTGAAAAAGCGGTAAGCTATGTTGCGGAAATCAACGGTACAGGCTACGCAACAATTGACGAAGCGATAGCTGCGTGGACAAACAATGCGACACTAACTTTGTTAGCTGACGTAACCTTGTCTGACGTTGTTACGCTCAAGTCAACCGAGCATCACATTTTGAATCTCGGTACATACACAATGACTGCGGCAAGCGGCAAGAATGCTTTTGTGATTCAAGCATGCGGCAACGGTAGTGCGGAAAGAACCGCAATTACTATCAATGCAGATGCTAAAAATCCGGGTGGCATTAACGCCGGCTCAAAGTGCGTGGTTTACTACAAGTACGCTGATGGCGGCATCTCAACAGAGGACCGTCCAATTATTAAAATTAACGGCGGCGTATTTAACGGTACCACGTCAACCTGGGGAACTGCAGGTATTTATACAATAGGTACTGCGGCGAGAAAGTGCGCAACGGTTGATATTGCTGGCGGCACATTTAACTGCTCAATTAACGGCTCCGGCAAATCTAAGCTCATAATTTCAGGCGGTACATTTAACTACAGTGTTGGCTCACAAGGCGATAGCACTGCGCTTAGATTAATTTCAGGCGGCACGTTCAAGACGTTTGGCTTTATGACAGCTGACTCCAACAACACCAAGTTCTGGTTTGGTACCTCTATGGCTAATAGCAACGTTGGCGTATACGTTGACGATAACGGCTATATCGTAGTTGGCGGCACTGTAATCACTGAAGCGGGTGAAAAATTCGAGGCTTCCTCTGCTAACTATAGTGGAGCAAACTCACTTCTCCAATATTCAAGCGCTAAAACAAATGGTCTTTACTATACAAGCGTTGAAGAAGCATTTGCTGATAACAACAAAGCAAGCGGTGAAGTAACTGTTTATGTTGACGAGCTCGATATGTCAGGTATTTCCTACAAGGGCACAATCGTTGTTCCTAAAGACGGCAGATTGAAAATCACTAACGCTCCGGCTGGCTTGAAGGTTGAAAACGAAGCGGGCGACAAGCTTGAACTTGATGCTGAAGGTAATGTATTCAAGCCTGTTGCTAAGATTGGCGAAGTTGGTTATGCAACACTCTCTGACGCTCTTGCAGCTGCAGCTGACGGTGCGACAATAAAGCTTAACTGGGCAAAGGGCGATGCTCCTATTGCTATGAATGGTGCGGTTTACGGCAAGACTGTTACAATCACAGGCACAGCTACTGTTGATTGGGGCGAGGGCTTCTTGTTCGTTGGTCGTGGCGGCGAAGGTGATGGCGAAGTTATCTTTGACGGTGCTAACCTTACATCTGCTTCTAACCAAGCTTCTACAGGTATCCACGTTTCAGGACGTGAAAAGGATACTACTAATAAATATGATGGTACTTTAACCATCAAGAATTCTACTATTGAACTTGATTACCTTATTAACAAGGGAACTATTACTCTTGATAATTCTACTCTTACCGTTAAGAATGGTTTTGCAGTAGGCGGTCGTCCTGCTTCCGAAACCGAAAGTGGCGTGGATGCAACAGCAACCATGACACTTGACAACGGCTCTAAGCTCGTAGTGAACAACCATAACGGTATGGGACTTGGCTACGAAGCTATCGGCGTTATGACCGTTAACAGCGGTTCAACGTTTGAAACCACACAATCATTCCTTGTAACTGCAAAGGGTACATTGAACGTTAACGGTGGTTCTGTAAACGTTGCAGGCACACTTACAAACAATGGTACAATCAACGTTTCCGGCGAAAGCACACTTAACATTGAAACACTCAGCGGATCAAGCATTGACCTTTGTGAAGGTGCAATTGTTAAGAATTCTACAGTTGGCGGCGCGGCATATATTGCAGGTAATGTAACATTCCGCGGCAAAAACACATTCGATATGCTTACTGACTACGGTGATTACTATTCACAAGTAACTCCAAGTAAGTGGACTGTAGAGAGCGGCGCATCACTCACTCTCACAAAATATGACCGTTACGGCCTTGGCTACGGCGATAAGGTAACTGTATTCGGTAATATTGAGGATGCTCTTAACGCTCGTGAAACTCTTACAGACAGTGACATTGCAGTAAATATGTATGGCGGTCTTGTTGGTATGACCAACTCCGCTGCTTCGAATGCACAAAACTCCTTCACAGCTGAGAATGCATATCTCATCTTTGGTATTGAGGGCGACAAGTCATTCGGTAACAAAGCAGGTAGCTATTACGGTAACTATAAATTTACATTTGATAACTGCGTAGTAACCGCAAATGCCTTCAAGTTCTATGAGGATAAAGGTACATCTATTGTAGTGCTTGAGGATACAGACCTCCTTGTTAATGGCGTATTTATGACAAATGACGCAAGCTCTGAATTTAAATTCACAAATTGCGTAATCGTGTCAAAAGCTGCATCAAATGGCAGTGATGATAAGAACCAAAACGCAGGCACAATGGTTCTCGTTGGTACAGATCTCACATACAATGCAGCATTCACTAATATAGGTACAATCACTCTCGATCTTAACAGCTCAATTACTGCTCCTTCAATTCTTGGTAGCGGTAAGATTGTTATTGATGCAACCGGCTTTACAGAGGCGGTTACTGTAATCAATGGCGATATGAGTGGATTTACAGGTACAATCGAGGTTATAAAAGGCGAAGCTGTATATACAATTACAGATACAGGTCTCGAAATTACAAAGGCAGTTGCTTCTGTAAACGGCACATATTATGCTTCACTCCAAGCTGCAATCAACGCAGCAGTTAATGGTGATGTAATCACTCTCGTTGCTGATATTGAGCAAGAAGACGGTGTTATTATCACAGATAAGAACATTACTATTGACTTAAATGATAAGACATTTACTGTAACTGTAGGTGCTTCAACAAATAACCGTAACATTAAGATTAACGGTTCATCTGTTGTTACAATCAAGAACGGTACTATGGTTGCTAAGGGTGATTATAGCTCGGGTGCATACGGTACAGTTCGTACAGAGGGTACAGCAAATGTAACTCTTACAGATCTTAAGCTCTATAACTATAGAGGTAACGGTCTTAACATTAAGGCATGCACAGGCACAACAGTAACAATTTCAAATACTGAAATTTATTCACAATACGGTGGCGGTATTGAAGCTGCGGGCGGTACAATCGAGCTTACAAACGTAACCGTAGAACAAAAGGGTATGTACACAGCTCCTTACAACTCAATGGCTGTTTCTGTAAACGGCGGCGGTAAGGTTACTGTTAATAGCGGTACATACACAACAGAGTGCTTAACTGCTGAGGAAGCAAATAACCAAGGTACAAGCCATGGTTCATGGTGCGTTGGTGTTCTCAACTCCGGCGGTACACTCATTATCAACGGCGGTACATTTGCTAACGGCAACTTTGGTGATGATAGCCTCGCTACGTATGCACGTGGCTTGGTGATGGGCGACACAGGTGCTGTTATCGAAATTAACGGCGGTACGTTTAACGCACTCAAGGGCGTGATAGACGTTCAAAACAACCTTGGAGATGCAAGCAAGAACCCAACGTTCAAGCTCGCTGGCGGTACGTATAGCGCTGACCCTACTGATAACGGTTGGTTCGGAAATCTTATCACTCTTGCAGCTGGCTATGAGGTTGCTGAAAATGATGACAATACATACTCAGTTGTAAAGAGCCCTGTTGCTCAAATCGGTGACGTTAAATATACTTCACTTGCAGACGCTTTCGCAGCAGCACAAGCAGGCGACACAATCGTTCTCCTTGCTGACGTAACTGTAGACGGAACAGCTCAAATTCCTGCAGGCGTTACAATTAAGAGCAACGGTAAGACAATCAACGGTTCTATTAGAATGCTTGGCGACCTTACACTCGACGGTCCTCTTACAATCACAGGCGGACTTTGGGTTGGTAAGAGTGGAGAAACTCTCACTGCAACTCTTGCAGGTGACAAGCTCACAGCAAGCTACTTTATGTTCCAACGTGGTACATATACAATTGATGCTGACATTGATGCAGTTTATGGTTATCTCTCATTTGAAGGTACATTTGAGGTTAACTCTACAATTCATACAACAGGCGCAAACGGCGAGGTTCTTTACATCAATGGTAACGTAACCTTGAATGACGGTGCGGTTCTCGATAGCGACAATAGCGTATTCTTGAACAATGCTAACGCTGTATTGACTATCAAGCCAGGCGCAAAGGTTGACAGCAATCTCAACATTACAAACGCTGGTGCAAAGCTTGTTATTGATGCAACAGGTGCCCAAGCTGGCGAATATGCAGGCATTACAGGCACTGTTACAAACAGCGTAAACGGTACAATTGAAGCGAAAAACGGTTCATTTATCGTTAACATCGTTGGCGGTAAGATCGTTCTTACTCAAGCGGTGGCTCAAATCGGCGGCGTTAAGTACGCAACACTTAGCGAAGCTCTTGAAGCTGCAAAGGTTATGACTGGTGACGTTACCATCGAGATTTTCGATAAGGCAACTCTTAACAGCGCTATTTCAGGCAGCTTTGATTCCATTACCTTTGTTGGTAAGGACACAGACGCTGAAATTTACCTTGACGTTCAAGGCTATATTACAGCAACAGGCAAAAATGTTGCTTTCGAGGACTTGAAGCTTAGCAAGTCAGAGGGCGGCTACGTAACAAATGCCGGCTTTATGAACCTTGCATTCGGCGTTTACGACGTTGTAAGCGTTAATTACACTAACTGCACATTCCTTAACGGTGCATGTGCGTCAAGCGGTGAAGTTACATTCACAGGCTGTACATTCTATCGTTCACACGACAGATATGGCTTGTGGGTATACGGTGCAGAGGAGACAACTGTTGACGGTTGTACATTTGCAGATATCCGCGGTATTAAGTTCTTCTCAGAGGGCAAGCTCCAAATTGGCGACCTCATTGTAAAGAACACAAACTTTAGCGCGGCTGATAATAAGCCAGCTATCGTTCTTACATCGGGTAAGAGTGTTACATTAGAAAACAACACATATTCATCCAAGGGCGTATTCGAGCTTGATCTTGACGGTGTTCCAAACGGAACAGCTGTAACAAGCGATGTTCCACCGACATGTGTAAATGACAACGGTGCATGCGGCGTTCTTGTTGACGGTAAGATTTACACAACAGTAGCACAAGCTGCTGAGGTAGCAGTAAGCGGTTCAAACGTTACACTCCTCTTTAATTCAGCTGAAACAGTTGAATTTGGTATCGGTGTTAACCTTGACAAGAACGGCTTTAAAGCTAACGGTGTAACAGTAGCAATTCCTGCTGCTCAAATCGGCGACGTTAAGTACGCTACACTTAGCGAAGCACTTGTTGCGCTCAAGGATGGCGAAACACTCGTTATCACAGACGGCTTCACAGCTGAAGCTAATATGTTCATTGAGCTTAACGGCAAAAAGAACATCACAATTACAGCAGCTGACGGTGTGGTAATTAACGGTAGCCTTTCAATCGGTTATCATGCAAGCCACATTGACCAAGCTGACAGAAGCGAAAGCACATTCACAGTTTCAGGTTTGACAGTAAACGGTACACTTACTGTATGCTCTAACGACGCGAAAGTTGTTATTGCAGACAACACAGTTGCTCAACTTACTGTTAAGACATATCGTGAGGGAATGAATATCACTATCGACGGCAACACTGCTGACGGTTCAATCGGTACAGCAACAAATGGCTACGGTATGTTTATCGTTCCTAACGCAACAGCTTATAATTTAACTCTTAATGACAATACATTTGTTGACGTTTCCAGCCACGCTTTTGTAATCCAAGGTTGTGGTGACGGAAAGGCGGTTACAGCTGCAAACAGCATTACTGTAACTGAAAACAACTTCAAATCTTGGGGTCTTGGTGGAAAATCTAACCGTGCGGCTATCAAGATTTGGGCAGATACAAAGTATGCTCCTGCTTCAGGCAGCAACGTAAATCAAACAACCAACGCGTTGAGAGAACTCGTTGTAGCTATTCAAGCAGCAGGCAATAACACATTTGGCTCAACCGCGGAAAATACTGTTGAAATCGACGTATACGATATCGCGGCTGACCTCTCCGAAATTCCTGCTCCATTCTATGCAGCAGCAATTAACGGCGTGAAGTATGACACTCTCCAAGCTGCAATCGACGCAGTTGAGAATGGTGAAACCATCGTACTTCTCGATGACGTTACAGAAGAGCTTGTAACTATCGAAAAGGCATCTGGTGTAGCATTCACTATCGACGGTAAGAACAACAACTTCACAGGTGAATTCGAAATCGGTATCGGCGAGAGCATTACAATTAAGAACGTTAACTTCGTTGCAACAAGCGAAATCTCTCCGGAATACTTTATCGATTCAATGGATAAGAATAGTAACTGTATTCTTACTATTATTAGTTGTTCATTTAAAGATACAGATTATAGCACTACAGCGATTGGTACACATCAACCTACAAAGGTTGTAATTGGCGACTGTATTGCTACAGGTGTAGCTTCACTCTTGCAAAACCAAGGTGGCTACAATATCACAGTTACAAACACTGTGATTGAAGGTAAGCGCGGTATTTCACTTGGTACCGTTGTTGGTGCAACTGTTGAAAACGTAAAAATTACAGCAGCTAACGACAAATACGGTATCCGCTTGAACGGTGAAATTGCTAACAACACAATCACAATTAAGGATTGCGAAATTAGCGCATTCATTCCTGTAGTTGTTCGTAAGGCACAGGTTGAAAATTACAACGTTATTTTCAAAGGCACAAACACAATGACTCCTGCAAACACAGACGGCTTGTGGATGGCAATCGGAACTAGCGAGTACGATACAAACGGCACAATGCCAACAGCCCCAACAGGCAAGGTTGTTGTAGCTCTTAACGATACAGGCTTAGACGCTAAGGGTATTTACGGCAACTACGGTGTTGCTTCAATCAATGGCGTTAAGTACCTTACACTTGCTGAAGCTATTGCAGCTGCAAAGGCGAAAGACACAGTTGTTCTTCTTGCTGACGTAACTGTAGCAGAGGGCGAAACTATTGCAATCAATGGCTTTAACCTCGATGCAGGTAGCTTTAAGCTTACAAACAACGGCATAATCAAAGTTTCAGGCGAAAGCACATTGAAGCTTGCTTCATTCGAGGGCGAAAGCATCGACCTTCTTGACGGTGCTATCGTTAAGAATTCAATAATCAACGGTCATGTATTCGTTGCGGGTAAGGTTATCTTCCGCGGTGACAATACCGTTGGTATGATTTACGACTACGGTACTCTTACTGATTACTATGGCACAACTGCTAATATGGAATGGTCAGTTGAAGAGGGCGCTTCACTCACAATCACTGACAAGGCGCGTTACGGTCTTGGCTACGGTGATAAGGTAACTATCTACGGTAGCATTTCTGACGCTCTTGAAGCGCGTGAAAACTTGACAGACGGCGACGTTGCATTCTTTACACACGGTCTTGTTGCTCAGGAGAGCAAGGGCTGGAACTGCGATTCATATTTCACAGTTGAAAATGCATACGTTGTAATCGGTTCTAACAATTCATTTGGCAACAAGCCAGGCAACTACGGCGGAGAATACACATTCTATTTTGTTAACTCTGTTGTTGATGCTTCAAGAATCACATTCTACGAGGCTCTTTCTAAGACTGAATTTACATTCGAGAACAGTGACGTTAAGGTTGGCACATTTATGACCAACGACGCTGACTCTGTATTCACTCTTATCAATACAAAGCTTCTTTCTACAACATTAACAAACGGTAATGACGAGGGCAACTATAACGCAGGCACATTGATTCTTAAGGGATCAAGCTTGACATATAGTGCACAACTCAAGAACAACGGCACAATCGAGCTTGATATCAACAGCTCACTTACAGCTCCTTCAATCATTGGTAACGGTAAGATCGTTATTGACGTAACAGGTCTTGGCTTTGAGCCTGTAACTGTAATCGGCGCTGATATGAGCGGCTTTACAGGTACAGTTGAAATTAAGGGTGGTAACGCTAAGATTACAATGGACAAAAACGGTCTCGTTGTTACGAAGACACTTAGCGGCGAAGGCACAGCTACAAATCCTTACGAGATTAGCACAGCAGAAGACTTGTTCTTCTTTGCTAAGCGTGTAAACGATGGCACATATGTAAACGTTTACGTTGTTCTTACAGCTGACATCGACCTTGAACAGGAAGACTGGACATCAATCGGTACTTCAGCTCATCCGTTCACAGGTACATTCGACGGTCAAAAACATACTATTTCTAACCTCTGGTGTGCAGATGATCAAAACGGTCTCTTCGGTTACACAAGCACAGGAAACCGTGGCGATAACACCGGCTATCATACAACAATCAAGAACTTCACAATCGACGGTGCGGTTGTAGCTGACTATGCACAAAAGCACGCTGGTGCGGCTGCAGTTGTTGGTTGTGGCAATATGCACACTACAATTGATAGTGTAAACGTAACTGGTGAAATTATCGTTATAGGTGCACGTGCAGGCGCTATCATGGGTTATGCATACAATGGCGCAGTAATCAATAACTGTCACGTAGATGGCATCAATAATGCAGAAAGCTCAATTAAGGCACTTTATTGGGCAGTTGGTGGTATCGGTGGCTTCCTTGGCACAAGCGATAGCTCTGCTACCGTTACAAACTGTTCTGTAAAGAACGTTACTATCATAGCAGAAAATCACTACGGCGCAGCTGCTATCGTAGGTAACACAAACGAAAACGACATTATTTCAAATGTAGTAGCTGAAAACGTAATAGTTAAGGGCGCATACGGCGAGGACTACAACGCACTTATCAGCTCAGGTACTATTACAGGCAACTCATACGCTGTTAACTCAACTCTTATAGTTGGCGGTGTTGTAGTTGAAGCTCCATATGATGTTGTTGCTAAGGTTGGCAACACATACTACATTTCACTTGAAGCAGCATTCGCGGCAGCTAATGAGGGCGACACAATCGTTCTCCTTGCAGACGCAACTCCTGCTCTTAAGAGCCAAAGAGCTATTACAAAGGCAAGTGTAATTGACTTAAACGGCAATACACTTACACTCACAGAGGACGACCTCTACTTTGGCACAACAACATTCCAAAACGGTACAATCGTAGTTGACCCAAGTGTAAAACCAAGCACAGCAGTGTTCTGGATGTTTGCTGACCAAACACTTACATTTGACGGCGTTAAGTTGGTTGCTACAGGCGTATCAGGTACATACTTAATCGGTCTTGACGGTAACAACTCTGACCTCAATCTTGTAAACGGTTCAGAAATCGTTGTTAACAATGAAACCGCACTTGATCTTGATATCATTTGCGTAAATGCATCAACAGGCAACGATATCGTAATCGACAATTCAAAGATTAACGTAACAAACCTTGACGGTCGTGTATTGTTCCGCGGTAACTATACAATTAGTGGCGCGTCCGAAATCACACTTTCAGGTATTACCAAGGCGGGTATCCGTATTGAAGCAGGTCAAACATTGTCTATTGAAGATACTTCAGTAGTTACAATCACAGGTGACCTCCGCGACGGCGGTATCCACTTGACAGATGCAACAGCAACATATACTAAGGCAGATACAGCAACTGTAAATGCTACAGTTAATAAGCCGGTTGCAACCATAGGCAGCAAGTCATACTTCTCACTTGAAGATGCATTCAAGGCAGCTCAAAACGGCGACGAGGTTAAGATTCTTGTTGCTGGCGAATACAAGCTTACTGTAAGCGGTAAGGACATCACAATCACAGGCGCGGTTGACGGCGTTGAATTTGTGGGAATTACAGCATACAGCATTAAATCGAGTGTAACATTTAACAATATCACATTTACATATGATATGGCTTCCGGCTATAAGGGATTACAAGATGCAGGCGATATGGTTTATAACAACTGTACGTTCAACGGTCAAGTATTCCTCTATGGCACAAGCGAAACATTTAATAACTGTACGTTTATCCAAACCGACGAAAACAACTACAACGTTTGGACATACGCAGCTAAGGAAGTTGCGTTCAACGGTTGTACGTTCAATGCGGCAGGTAGATCTGTTCTCGTTTATAACGAAGGTTCAACATACGCTGTTGACGTAACGTTTACAGATACTACATTCGTTTCATCAAAGGCAGTTGACGGCAAGGCGGCTATCGAAATCGATACAAGCTACTGCGCAGGTGCTAACGTAACAGTTAACAACACAACTGCAACAGGCTTTGGTGCAGGTAACGTTTCAGGCAACTCACTCTGGAACAACAAGAAGGGCAACTACACAGACGCTAACAACGACATCACAGTTGTTGTTGACGGCGAAACAGTTCTCGCTCCTGTAACCTTCGTTGCACAAGTTGGCGACAAGAAGTTTGCTTCACTCCAAGAAGCATTCCAAGCAGCAACAAACGGCGCAGTAATTGAAATCCTTAACGATGTAACAATCGACGACAAGTGGGATTGCAGATCCACAGGTGCTAAGTTCACAGTTCCTGTAACAATCGACGGTAACGGTAAGACAATTAAGTTCACAGGCGCAATTATCGACAACAACTGGAACACAGTATTCAGATTTGAAGAGGTTGCAACTGTTAAGGATCTTACAATCGACGTAAGCGAAGCAACAGGCGTACAACGCATTATTTCTGCAAAGCTTGGCGGCACGTTTGATAACTGTACATTCATCGGCAAGGGTGACGGCTACGGCATTATCTTCGGTGAGGGTGCAGGCACAGCACTTTCTAACGTAACAGTAACAATTACAAATTCTACATTCAAGAACTTCGGCCGTGGCGTTTCTGACAACAGAAATGACCAAGATGCTAAGGCGATTGTAGTAGATAACTGTGAATTTGAAAATTCAAAGGTACTTCTCGGCGCAAGCGAGTCTGTAACCTTCACAAACAACACAGTAGTAAACGGTCAAGTAGACATTAAGTCTTACTCTAACATTGCTAACGTAGTTGTTGAAGCAACAGGCAACACACTTGAAGCCGGCAAGAACTTCATCACAGCAAATCCTGCAAACGTAACAGCACAAGGCGGATTCGCACTTCCTGTTGCAACTGCAAACGGTAATTACTACTTCTCACTCCAAGAGGCTATTATTTCAGCGGCTCCTAACGGAACAGTTGAGCTTCTTTCAGACGTAGTAGTTGACAAGTGGACAATGATTACCGAAAAACCAATCGGTAGCAACCAGCTTATCACTCTCGTAATTGACGACTTGACAATTGACGGTAACGGTCATACATTAACTGTTAAGAGCATCGAGTCCGCAGGAAACGGCGACCACTTGTTCGACGATGCAAGAAACCTCACAGTTAAGGATCTTACAATCGTAAACGAGTCAGGTAAGAACGGTGGTATCGGTCTTTACTCCGGTTCAATTGAAAATGTAACGTTTGTTGGTGGAATAGGTGTATTCCCACAAGCAAGCGCAAACACAATTACAATCACAGGCTGTACGTTTGATACAACAGGCGACGCTATTTACTATGAATCAGCAAGAGACAACCTTGTTGTTACAGGTAACACATTTGACGTTGACGGCTATGCAATCATCCTCCGTGGTAAGGAAGTGTTCGCAAACAACACTATCGTATCAGGTAAGGTTAACGTAGCATCAAGCGCTTCAAGCACAGTTACAGGCAACAGCTTTGGCGACAACAGATTCAAGGTTTATAACGGCGCAACAGCAACTATCGCAGAAAATACAATCAACAACCTTGTATTTAACGATGGCACAATAACTAAGTCTGTATTTACAAACAACACCTTTAGCGAAGCTGCACAAGCTGCTTATGATGAAGTTAAGGGTCTTAGCGGTTCAGGTACAGAAGCTGATCCATATAAGATTGGTTCAGTTGAAGAATTGAATATCTTTGCTAAGCGTGTAAACGACGGTTCATACACAACTGAATATTTCGTTCTCACAGCTGACATTGATATGAACGGCGCAACATGGGAAAGAGGTATCGGCGACGGTATCAATGCAACATTTGACGGTAAGTTTAACGGTCAAGGCTTTGCTATCAAGAACCTCAATCTCGCTCCTAAGGCAGATAGCGACGGCTACCTCTGTGGCGGTCTCTTTGGCTACACATACGGTGCGGTTACAATTAAGAACCTCGTTCTTGAAAACATCACAGTAAAAGCTGAGGGCGAAGGCCATAACGTTGGCGCACTCGTTGGCTTTGCAAACAATAAGGGCGGTAAGCTCAACGTTTCTAACGTAACGGTTAAGAACGTAACAATCGATGCTCCAGACGCATACGGCGTTGGTGCTATCGTTGGTTACAGCTATCGCGATATGGGCACAATTGAAAACTGCGTAGTTGACGGTGCAAACATCACAGGCTATAGCTTCGTTGGTGGTATCACAGGTTACAGCTATTCAAATGCAGTTATCACAGGATGCTCAGTAAATAATGCAACAATTAAGGCAACCTCTAAGGGCGCAGGCGGTATTGCAGGTCTTGCTCTTGGCGGTAGCGAAATCAGCAACAACACAGTTGCTAACACCGTGGTTACAGCTCCTACAAACTGGGGTTACGTAATTGGTGAAGTAGCATCTGAGGGCATCGTTGTTTCAAGCAACAATGCAAGCGAGCCACAGGTTGGCGGTGCTTACTCAACAGGTAAGCCTGTTCAAGCTAAGGTTGGCAACAAGTACTACACAACACTCGAAGCAGCAATCGAGGCAGCTAACGGTGAAACAGTTGTCCTTCTCAACACAGTTGTTATTGGTAAGGGTGAAGAAGCGGTTATTGATCTTAAGGGTGCAACAGTTGTTTACGAAACAAGTGTAGCAAACGTAGCAATGATCAGAAACAACGGCACACTTACAATTAAGGACAGTGTAGGCGACGGTAAGCTTTCAATTAAATACACAGGTGCATCATTTGGTTACGGTGTAGGTGTTTACACAATTGTTAACCAAGGCGGCACACTCAATATCGAAGGCGGTACAATTGAAAACCTTACAAACGTAAGCGGCTCAATGTACGATGCAATCGATAACAACTCAACACTTGGCGATACAGTACTCAATATCAGCGGTGGCGTTGTAAGCTGCCCTGCATATATCGGTATTCGTCAATTTGCAAACAACACAACAGCTAAAAACATTGTTAATATCACAGGCGGCACTGTAACAGGTGGCAACACATCTGTTTGGGTACAAAATCCAAATAGCTACAACAACAACGCAGAGTTGAATATCTCAAACGGCACTATCAACGGTAGATTGCTTGCAGACGACTCAAGCGCATTTGCGTTTGCAGTTAACGGCGGTACGTTCTCAGTTCCTGTTGCAGACAAGTTCTGCCAAGAGGGCTACCACTCACACGCAAAGGCTAACGGCACGTTCGCAGTTGAAGAGATTAATCTCAAATATACTGCTGGCGTAGATGCAACCTGCACAACAGCAGGCGTTAAGCCGGGCACATACTGCGAAGACTGTATGGTGATCATTACTCTTCCTGAACCGATTGCTGTTAAGGGTCACAGCTACAACGCGGAAGTAACAGATCCAACTTGCACAGCAAAGGGCTATACAACTCATACATGTACTGTTTGCGGTGATACATACGTAGACAGCTACGTTGATATGGTTGCTCACACTGAGGAAGAAATTCCTGCAGTTGCTCCAACAGTTGATGCAGCAGGCTCAAAGGCAGGCGTTAAGTGCTCAGTTTGCGGCGAAATCATCGTTGCTCCTGAAACAATTCCAGCACTTGTAGCGGTGGCACAAATTGGCAACACTAAGTTCGAAACACTCGCAGCAGCAATCGCAGCAGCTAATGCAGGCGATACAATTGAAATTCTTGGCAACATTGAAGCTAACAGCGTTATTATGATTGATAAGTCAATTACAATCAACGGTAACGGTTATAATGTTACTTCAAGCGCAAATCGTGTATTCCGTATTACAACGGGCGACGTTGAGGTTACACTCAATGACGTTAATATGGTAAGCACAGCGTTCAGCACATACACATCTGACGTTCGCGGCATCAGCATTGATTCAAATCTTACAGGTGTTAACCTTACACTCAATGACTGCTCAGTTGAGTTTGATCCAACAAGTGGTTCAGACTGGGCATATGCAGTTAACGTTACAGGTGGTAGCGCTAATATTCTTACAATTAACGGCGGTACATACGAAGGTGCTAACGTAATTAACGTTTGGGGCGACGACCACGAAATCGTTATTAATGGCGCAACTCTTACATCACTTTACAATGCTCCTCAAAACGGTTACTATGGTCAGTGCGTACGCCTCGAGGGAACAGGAAATGAAGTAGTAATTTCTAACACAACCTTCAATGGCGATCATGCAATAGCAATCGGCGAGGCAACAAAGGATAGCAACGATGTTGCACAATTCAATAACGTAAACAACACAAAGAGATACTTGGCTAAGATTGATAGCGAGTACTTCTATACTCTTGCTGAAGCATTTGCAGCAGCAGAATCAGGTGACACAATCGTTCTTCTTGGTAGTATCACAATTGACGGTGACAACACTATCGTAGTTAAGAAGTCAGTAACACTGGACTTAAACGGCTGTACAATCTCTGCTGTAACTGATGAAATCAGTGGCAACAGAAACGTATTTGACGTAAGAGGTACTCTCACAGTTATGGGCGGTACAATCACACTCGAGCATGTAGGCACGAATATGGGTTGGGGTAGCTCAACAAACGTATTCAACGTAACAGCAGGCGGTATTCTTAACATCGCAAATGCAACAGTTAAGAACCTTGGCGGTTCTGATATGGCATTCGTTGCACACCTCAACAACTGGGGTGAGGTAACACTTAACGTTAAGGATTCAACACTTGAATCAACATACGTTGCAGTTCGCGTATTCAATAGCGGTTACGATAAGAATAACGTAACAATTGAGAACTCAACACTTAGTGGTGACAGTGCAGCATTCTGGGTACACAATTACACAGTAGCTGACTTTGGTTCACAAGAAAAGGCTGATGCACAAGAAGCACTTCTTAACTTTAGCATCTTCAACGGAAATACATTCGTTTCAGGTGATAAGGTTGGCGTAATCAGATACGGCTTTACAAAATCCGCTCGCTTTGACAAAGACGGTAACTGTGTACACAACACAACAGATACAGTACTTGGCAAGGAAGCAACATGCACAGAGACAGGTCTTACAGACGGTTCTAAGTGTGCACACTGTGATGCAACAGTAGTTGAGCGAGAAACAATTCCTGTAATTGCTCACACAGCTGGCGAAGCAGTTAAGGAAAACGAAAATGCTCCTACATGTACAGCTACAGGTTCATACGACTTAGTAGTTTACTGTACAGAATGTGACGCTAAGCTTTCAAGCGAAACAGTAACAGTTGATAAGCTTGCTCACAATCCGGGCGATGTAGAAATCGCAAACAAGACTGATGCAACATGCACAGAAGACGGTAAGTACGATCTCGTAGTTTACTGTTCAGCATGTGACACAAAACTTTCAACAGGCACAATTACAATTCCTGCAACAGGTCACGCGTTTGGCGAATGGATCTTCGATGCAGAAAACTGCACAGTAGTAAGAACTTGTGCAAACGATGCAGCTCATACTGAAACAAAATCAGTAGTTGCAAAGAATGGCAACGAATACTACGAAACACTTCAAGACGCAGTAAACGCAGGCGGAACAGTAGTTCTTCTTAAGAATATTGCACTTGATTCATCAGTAACAGTAAGCGGTACAGTTGCTCTTAACCTCAACGGTAAGACAATTACAGGTACTGATAATAACGTAAAGGGTAACTTCTACCTCTTCAACGTAACAAAGGGCGCAAGCTTCACAGTTGGCGGCGAGGGTGAAATTACACTTACAGCAACAACCGAACGTAACTGGAACGCATCATCAGTTGTTATTGCTAACAACCAAGGTACAGTAACAGTAAACGGCGGTACAATCAAGCACCTTGGCGGTACGTCAATGGCATATGCTCTTGATAACCTCACCAACGGTAAAAACACAATTGCTACAATGGTAGTAAACGGTGGCACAATCGATTCAACATACTTTGCAATTCGTCAATTTGCAAACGGCGGAACTAATAACCTCACAATTAACGGTGGCGATATCGGTTACGTATGGATGCAAAGCCCGAATGCTAACGCAAACGTTGCTAACACAACAGTAACAGGTGGTTCAGTTGACGGTATCTGTCTCTCAGGAGCAAATGCTAATGCAACACTTAAGGCACTTGCTACATGTGTAGGCGAGGTTTACGGAACAGCTCCTGCTGATTATAAGTTCGCAAATGTTGACGGCTACTACGTAGTAGTTCCTTGCGAATACGTTGCACAGGTTGGCGACAACAAGTATGAATCATTCGAGGAAGCTATCGCAGCGGCAAACGCAAACGGCGGAACAGTAGTTCTCCTTGAAAACATCACACTCAATTCTACAATTAAGGTTACAGGCAAAGTAACTCTTGACCTAAACGGCAAGACAATTACAGGTACTGATAACTCAACAGGTAGCTTCAGCTTGTTCACAAACAACGGTGAATTCACTGTTACAGGTGACGGCGCAATCACACTCGTTGCTAACAACAACCGTGGTTGGAACGGCTACTCAACAGTAATCTCCAACACTGTAGGCGGTAAGCTTGTAGTTAACGGCGGTACAATTAAGCACCTCGGCGGTACTGATATGGCATACGCTATCGACAACCTCACAAACGGTAAGGGTACATATGCTGAAACAGTAATCAACGGCGGTGAAATCATTTCAACATACAGCGCAATCCGTCAATTCTTGAACGGAACAGAAGCACAAAACATCTTGACAATTAACGGCGGCACAGTTAAGGGTACAAAGAGAGCAATCTACTTCCAAGACCCAAGCAAGAATGCAAACTCCGGTACATTGACAATCGGTGAAAATGCTTCAATTAACGGCACTGTTTACCTCGACGTAACAGAAGGCTCAACTGAGTGGCCTGTTACAGTAAGCGTAGCAACAGCCGCGCTCAAGAACGGTAGCACAGTAACAACAGAAAACGTTCCAAGCGGTTACCACGTAACTGATAAGAGCGGCACAGTAGTTGTTGAAGCTTGCACACCGGTAATTGACGCAGCTAAGGACGCAACATGCACAGAAACAGGCTTGACAGCAGGCTCACACTGCTCAGTTTGTGGCGAAGTTCTCGAAGCACAAACAGTAGTTCCTGCAACAGGACACACAGCCGGCACAGCAGTTAAGGAAAACGAAAATGCTCCTACATGCACAGCTACAGGTTCATACGACAACGTAACTAAGTGTACAGTTTGCGGCGAGGAACTCTCACGCGAAACCGTAACAGTTCCTGTAATTGATCACAGCTACAACGCGGAAGTAACAGATCCAACTTGCACAGCAAAGGGTTATACAACTTACACATGCTCAGTATGTGGCGACACATATGTAGACAACTACGTTGATATGGTTCCTCACACCTTAAAAACAATTCCTGCAGTTAACGCAACTTGCACAGCTACAGGTCTTACAGAAGGTAAGTACTGCAAAGTATGTATGACAATCACTGTTGTTCCTACAGTAACTGATAAGGTAGCTCACACTGAGGTTGAAATTCCTCCAGTAGCTCCAACGTATGAAAACGTAGGCTATGAAGCTGGAATTAAGTGCTCAGTATGTGGCACAATCATCAAAGCTCCTGTAGAAATCCCTGCACTCAAGGCAGTAGCTAAGGTTGGCAACAACTATTACGCAACACTCGAAGCAGCAATCGCAGCAGCAGGTGTAGGTGACACGGTAGAGCTTCTTGCAGACGTTAACACATCTAGCATTATTACAATTAACAAAGCAATTACCTTGAACGGTAACGGCAAAACAATTACATCAACAGCAGGCAGAGCAATTAATGTAAGCGGTGCAAACGGTGTAACAATTAAGAACGTAACAATCGAAGCTTCAGGCGAGCGCGCAATCAACGTTATTCAAGGTGCTACAAACGTAGTAATCTACAACGTAGATGCAACAGCAGCTAACTATACAGTTAACGTTGCAAGCTCAGCAAAGGGTGCAATTGTTACAATCGAAAACTCAACTCTTACAGGTCTTAACGTAGTTAACGTTTCAGCAGCTAATGCAAACGTAACAGTTAACGGCGGTAAGCTTGTATGTAATGATAAGAGCGGTTCTGAAAAATACGCAGCATTGGCACTCGACAATGGCGCTACAGACGCGGTTATCACAGCAACAAACGTTAACTTTACAATCGAGGACGACTCAAATAACGCATCTAACTCATCAAACGGCGGTAAGATTATAATCGACGGTGTTGAGGCTGATAAGGCAGTTGCTTTCATCAAGTATGCTAACGGCACAGGATATTCATTCGAGACACTTGCAGGTGCATTTGCATACGCTAAGGACGGCGATACAATCCTTCTCCTTGGTGACGTAACAATTGACGAGCTTATCAAGATTGAAAAGAACGTAACTCTTGACCTTGGCGGTCATACAGTAACTTCAACATCTAAGAAGGCATTTGAGGTTTACGCAGACGCTACAATCGAAAACGGTACAATAGTTGCGGCTAACCGTTGTGTTGATACAAGAGAAGCAGTAGAGCTTACACTTGACGGTGTAAAACTTATTGCTAACAAGTATACTACAGCATACGGCAACCCACAACCACTCACCATTGGCGGTAGCGAAAACGGTACTGTTGTTAATATGAACAACGTATCAATCGATGCAGGCACTACAGGCTACGGTATTATCACATTCGTAAAGACAGAGCTTAACGCTAACGATTCTGAAATCAGCGGCTACAGCGCACTTTACGTAAAACCGGGCTCTGAGGGCTCATCATTCACCTTCACAAAGTCTGTTCTTACAGGTACAACAGGCGATAACGACGTTGAGGGCAACAGCTTCTCAGTAATCGCAGTTCGTGCAAACGGCACAATTGTTAACGTTGATAAGGACAGTGCGGTTATCGCAAACGGTGATTACTGCTATGCAATCACACTTGGCGGTGCAGTATCAGGCGAAGAGACAACTACAGGCGTAAGCGTAACAGTTGTAGGCGCAATTTACGGTAACGTAATCACATCATCTGACGTAACAAATAACACAGTTAAGATTCCTGCAAACGTAGCAGATAAGCTTAGCGCAGAGTATTCAGCAATAGATGCAGGTGACGGACTTGTTGAGCTTGTTAAGAAAACGGCTGAAGAATCTATCTGGAAGGGTATCTCCGTAACAGCAGGTGCTTCACTCGATATGAACTTCTACGTTGATATGTCTAAGCTTGATGCAAACAAGTCTTACTACGCTAAGGCAATTAAGGTTCACACTGAAGCATGCGGCACTGATTCTGTGGAAATCTACATTCCACAAAGCGCATGGATTAAAGAAGGAAGCGTAATGAAGATTGTTGTTGAAGCAATTGCAGCTAAGGAAATGAACTGTGATATTCAAGTTCAAATCTTTGAAGGCACAATTGATGAAGACGGAATCGGCACAGGCGAAGCAATAAGCAACGTAAACGAGATGAGCATTCGCAACTATGCATTGTACTGGCTTGAAAACTCAGACGATGCAAAGCTTAAGACAACTTTGATCGATATGCTTAACTATGGTGCAGCAGCACAAGTTTACCTTAAGCACGACGCAAACGAGCCTGCAAACAGAAATACTGACGAATATCAATCATATGCAACAGAAGGCGTTGACCTAAGTAAAGCATGGTTTGCTCAAGAAGGAAATGAGCATGCATATGACATCTCTCTTGTACTTGCTGATAAGGTAGAATTGGTATTCTGGTTCAGCTACTTTGATAAAATAGAGGGCTTTAACAAGGATAACCTCACTGCAAAAATAACCTATACTGACTTTGCTGGATACAAAATTTCATACGACGTAGCTAGCGAAGATATTAGTTATAATGCAGAAACCGGAATTGCAAAGGTTAAGGCTAACACATTGTCAGCAGCTGACATGAACACGGTTGTTACTTGCGAGCTTATGTACAACGGTGAAGTAATTTCAACTGTACACTCCAATATTGCTTATTGGTGTTTCCTTGCTTATTATTACGAGAAACCGGCTGAAATTGCTCTTGCTGAAAAGATTATGAAGTACGGTCAATCAGCATACAACTATTTCTCTAAGTAAAAACTATTTCAAATAATACCTGAGACGAAAGGAGTTAATACCCGATGAACAAGTATGTTTCACCTATTATAGAAATAGATAACGTTGAAGTAGAGGATATTATGGATGTTTCTCTTGGAGAAAACGAAACCGCTGGAGGTACGGGAGGTGGAGGATTTCCTTCTGTAACACCGTCAAACCCTGGTAGCGGAAACGTTACTTTCCCAACGATGCCAACATCACTAAACCCATATTTCAACAAATAAAAAGAAGCTACCGCTCTCTGCCCTCGGGCAGAGGAGGCGGTAGCCTTCTTTTTTCTAAAAATGGAAAGTGTGAACAATCCGCGGGGATTCCTCGGCTACGCTCGGAATGACAGAGAAAACGATGGGTGCATTGTAGGGGAGGCAATCTGCCTCCCGCACAAACGGTACGCACCGAACGAAATGGGAGGATAATATCCTCCCCTACAAACAAAACAAAATTCACCGTAGGGGCAACCATTGGTTGTCCGCAAAAAATGCACGAAAGCGTGGTGATATACAATCCTGCGGGTTGATGATATACACGGTAAACCGTGATGATATACAACGCCGAGGCGTTGATTATACCGTAGGGGCGATTCACGAATCGCCCGTCTGCGGGGATTCCTCGGCTACGCTCGGAATGACGGGAAATGAGCCATCCCCTATGATGGGAGGGGAACCATTTATGGTGGATGAGGGGAACAGGCACGCACCCAGCAACGCTGGAAAAGACCAATGCAACCTACGGTTGATGATATGCACGCAAATGCGTGGTGATATACACGGCACGCCGTGATGATATACAACGCGTTGCATTGATGATATACAACGCTGCGCGTTGATTATTCTTAGGGGACGGCGTCTCTGTCTCGAATAGCGACGTCCTCAACGCCCCGTTTCAATTGGAACGCACCCAACAATGCGGACGACCAATGGTCGCCCCTACAAGATAATGTTATTTTACAACGGACGACTACACCTTATCCACCGCCAATGCGGGATTTATCTCATATCGAATTAGCGCGTAGCGACAATATATCGAGTTCGAGCAAAGCGATAACATATCGAGTGGGCAAAGCCCACATATCGACATAAAGAAAAACAAGAGCAAACACTCAAGGTATAAGACCTTATGTGTCTGCTCTTTTTCTGTCGGTTTTAGTTTAGAGTTATGAGGCTCGCTATGCTCGCCGTTATGAATTTGCTGCGCAAATGTTATGATATGATTGCCTATCTAATCTGTAACTTGGGCGTTGCCCAATCATAACTATGCGAAGCATATCATAACTCATAACTTGCCCGCAAGGGCAATCATAGTTTAGCGTGATACTCTTAACGGAGTATCACGCTATATGTAGTCAATTATTCAGCTGCGTTTTCTTCAGCGTTTTCGGTTTCCTCAGCATTTTCAGCCTTGTCTTCCTTCTTTTCAGTTGCCTTGTCAACAACCTTGTTAACTACGTTTTCGGTAGCGCCAACAACCTTTTCGAATACGCCGCCAACCTTGCCTGCAGCATTGTTGAGATTTGTGTTCTCAACCTCTGAGGTTTGGTCCTTGATAACGCCAACGAACTTGAGGATTGAAATTACAACTCCGCCAGCTGTGTAAGCACATAGCACTAAGTCAACAAGACCGAGGAGAAGTATAACGAGGTAGCAAATAATGCCAACTACTGCTTTAGAGGAAGCTGCGCCTATAAGTCCGAATGTTGCCATAAGAGCTCCAATAATTACCGAGGCAACAAAATAGATGATTGCAAAAACAACAAGCTTAATAACAAAAGGCTTTGTAACCTTCTTTTCAACCTTGAAAGCGCCCGGGTAAATTTTTCTTAAAAATCCCATAGTAAACTCCTTTTTAACTAAATTTGTTAGATTTTCTAACGAATTCATTATATCATATTTATTCAATAATTCAATAGAAAATACAAAATTCTTAAATAAAGAGCAAATTTTTCATCCGTCCTTGCGCGAATTGTTGACAAGTAAAAAATATCGTGATATACTTATATAGATAGAAATATTATCAATTGCTTTATAGATTAGGAGAAATAAAATGATAAAAGTAAAACCCTTCTGTGCGCTCCGTCCAACTGAGGCGCTTGTTGATAAATGCGCGGCGCTTCCGTATGACGTTATGTCGTCAAGCGAGGCAAGAGAAATGGTAAAGGGCAACCCGTATTCGTTTTTGCGCGTTGACAGAGCAGAAATAAACCTTGAAAAAGGTGTTGATATTTACAGTGAGATAGTTTATAAAACCGCGAAGGACACCCTTGACGGCTACGAAAGGGACGGCGTTTATATAAACGATAATGAAAGAAAATTCTATTTCTACCGTCAAATTATGGGAGAACAGAGCCAAACGGGTATCGTTGGCTGTGCCTCTGTTGATGACTATTTAGAAAATAGAATAAAGAAGCACGAGTTTACACGTGCCGACAAGGAAATCGACCGTATCAACCACGTTGACACCTGCTCAGCTCACACAGGTCCTATCTTCCTTTGCTATAAGGACAGCGACACCTTAGATGAAATTATCGAGCGCGAAACGAAGCAAGCGCCTATCTACGATTTTGTCGGTGAGGATGGCGTGCGCCATACCGTTTGGCAAACCTCCTCGCGCGAGATTGATGCAAAAATTGAGGAGTCATTTACGTTACTTGACGCATTATATATAGCAGACGGACATCACCGCTGCGCTTCTGCCGTCAAGGTTGGTCTTAAACGCAGAGAGGAGAATAAATGCTATACAGGCGACGAGGAATTTAACTACTTCCTCTCCGTTATCTTCCCGTCAAAAACGCTCAAAATTCTTGACTACAACCGCCTTTTGAAGGACTTGAACGGACACGGGGTCGATGATTTCCTCAAAATCGTAGAGGAAAAGGTTGGCAAGCTCACAAAGTGCGAGGGAAGCGAGCCATACCGCCCGAAGAAGAAGCACGAGGTTGGCATCTACGTTGGTAAGGAGTGGTATAAGCTCGAATTTTACCCCGAGCTTTGCGCAAGCGAAAGACCAAGCGAACGCCTTGACTGTGCGATTTTGCAAAAAAATCTTTTGTCCGCTATTCTTGATATAGATGATCCGCGTACAAGCAAGCGCATTGACTTTGCAGGCGGTATTCGCGGTCTTGACTACCTTGTAAAAAGGTGCGACGAGGATATGGTTATGGCAATTTCAATGTATCCAACCTCCCTTGATGATTTAATGGCGGTTGCCGATAGCGGCGACGTTATGCCACCGAAGTCAACCTGGTTCGAGCCAAAGCTCCGCAGCGGAATTTTAATTCATAAATTTTAAGAGTGGTAATTTGATTTGGAAATCTTTTTGATTATTATTCAAGCGGTCGGCGCGGTTTCGTTTACCGTTTCCGCAACCATCTACGCTATACACAAGCGTGCTGACGTTATTGGCGCACTCATATTTTCGCTACTCACCTGCTTTGGCGGTGGATTTATAAGAGATTTGGCGATAGGCAATGTGCCACCGAGTATTTTGGCCGATAAAACGCTTATCGCAATAGCGGTTATTTCCTCGGTTGTGTGCATTATATGCTACCACCTTGGATTTATAAAGCGCGTTGCACGCTACGCAGACAGGCATCAGCATAGCTTTATTATCGAATTTACCGACGCGTTGGGTCTTGCCTCGTTCGTTGTTAGCGGACTTGAAATAGCCATTGAAAGCGGCAAAACAGGCTTTGTTATTCTCGTGTTCTGTGGCTGCATTACAGGCGTTGGCGGCGGTATTTTGCGCGATATTTGCTCAGCCACCATTCCTGCGGTATTCAGAAAGCACATTTATCTAATCCCCGTTATAATAGCGTCCTGCTTCTTCGTTTTAACCTATAAATTTATCGGCGAGGTTTGGGCAACCGTAATAACGATGACGATAGTAATTGCAATAAGAATGCTTGCCTTTAAGTTCAAATGGAATTTGCCAATTCCAAAGCAAAGCGACGAAACAAAAAGCGAAGCTGAAAAGGAGCGCGAGCTTCTTACAAAATAAGCTAAAACGAATGCTCCTAAGATGACGGTGAGAATTTGCCGTGCTTAGGAGCAATTTTTTATCTAACGTGAGTGTTTTCAATGCATACGTGATATTGAATTGACAAAATTGTTAATTTCGCGCACGCTTTCGAGCTTGCTTGCGTTTTTTACGACCTCGTTTTGATGTGCCTCGTCCATTCTTAAAAACGTAGAAAAGGCTTTTTCGTTGTGAGCAAGTGCCATTTGGAGTTTGATAGGCAATTCGACGTTGTTTTCCATTTTACCCCCACCTGTGTATGAATTTCGTGATTTTATCTTTATTTTTATCTTATGATAAGAAAAATATTTGTGCCAATTTTTTCTCACACTTGACAAAACGGTAAAAATCAATTATAATACAAGGGAACTAAGTTGGACGGTTGCGCGCTATGGAGCCGAAAGGTATTAGCGTGAGGAAAGTCCGTGCTTCACAGAGCAGGGTAACTGATAACGTCAGTCGGAGGCGACTCCCGGGAAAGTGCAACAGAAAACTACCGCCCGAAAGGGTAAGGATGAAAACGCGAGGTAAGAGCTCACGATATTCTACGGTAACGTAGAGTAGGTGTAAACCCTATCCGAAGCAACACCGCATATGGGAATTTTATTTGCTCGATAAGGCGTAAGCCGTTCCCATGGGTGGCACGCAATTTTGCGGAGCCTTACGGTGACGTAAGGCAAAGATAGATGACCGTCGAATACAGAACACGGCTTATAGATTTAGTTCACTTAATATGGAAAAACCGAGCCTAAAGCTTGGTTTTTTCTTTTGTAATGCCTTTGCCGTGTTCTGCAAGCACGCAAAGCCGCATAGTCGTCTAAGTCGTCTTTCCAAGCGAAAGACTTCTTATACTTCTTGCTTTGTTTGAATTCCTGCGGTGAAAACAATACTCAATTGTTTTCACCTTGTCATCAGCTTATAGACTTAGTTCAATATATATGGAAACGCTCTGCCTAAAGCAGGGCGTTTTCTTTTGCGGTTTTAAGCCGTGTTCTGCTTAACACCTCATTCAGAACTGTAGGGGAGGATATTATCCTCCTGTTTTGTCGGTGCGTACCGTTTGTGCGGGAGGCAGATTGCCTCCCCTACAATGCGCCCATTGTTTTTCCTGTCATTCCGAGCCTGTCGAGGAGTCTATTTTCGCGGGAGATTCGTGAATTGCACCTACGGTTCAATCAACGCCTTGGCGTTGCATATCATCACCGCAGGTGTATATCATCAATTCCAACGGAGTTGCATATCATCACACGAATGTGTGTATATCACCAATCCGCAGGATTGTATAACCTCGCGCTTGCGTGCATTTTCTCCCCGAATGCATCTGTGACAACACAAAAAGCAGACCCTGTGTCTGCTTTTTATGTTAAATATGAATTATTCCGACGCCTTTTCGTACTCTAAAATCGCTTTTAAGAGCGCGGCTTCCTTATCGTGGCTTTTGCTCATCAGCTTTGGTATGCAAATGACGGTGTCCTTGGGGAAAATTGAAAGCAGCTCGGGATTTTGCTTTGCAAATTCCGTTTTCCAAAGGTAAACGCCGCACCCCTTGTACGAAATTTCACTATAATCCTTATCGGGAAATAGGTCGGTAAGTGCGAAAAAGCTTGATGCAAATTCGTCATAAATCGCGGTATCGAGGAGCAAAAAGTCATAGTCGCTATATGCTATCATATTGCTGATTTGGTCATATGCCTGACCCATTGCTTGCTTTTGTGGCTGTGTCATATCCTTGCCACCGTTTTCCAATCTAAACTGCTCGTCAGTTAAGTATCTGTTTTTTGTCCAATCAATCTCAACCTTGCCGTTTTTCGTGTAATCCGGGACAAGCTCTAAAAAGATTGAATTTGCCTTGTCAAGCTCCGCCTTTGTAATTTCCTTTGGCCCGTTGTAGGCAATAGACATATCTGCCGCTGTAAGCCTTTGATAAATTATAGTTGTGCTAAGCGCGATAATTACAACCAAGAAAAATGCTCCTATAATAAGCGGCCACTTGTGCTTATACCAAAGGTTGGCGAAAAAATTGCCCTTGGTTATTTCTCGCGAGGTATCATGAATTTTATCGTCGTTTTCTATGCCGAGCAATCGAATTCGCCTCGCGGCGTTAGACTCGCGCTCGGGTATGTTATTTTTGTTTTGTTCGTTCATTTTATGCTCCGTCGGTTTCTAATCTACAATTATTATATCATTCCGCTTTGCTACTTGTCAAGGTCGCTTCATTATAATATTGACACGCAAAATAATATATGATAAAATAAAAAGGATAAAGAAAAATGAAACGGTGGATATAAATGAAGGAACTACTTTGTCCTGCGGGAAATTTTGAAAAAATGAAGGCGGCTATTTTGTATGGCGCTGATGCGGTTTATCTCGCCTCCGATATGTTCGGTATGCGCGCAGCTGCCGATAATTTCTCACTCGAGGAGCTAAAAGAGGCAACCGAATACGCCCATGCACGCGGTGTGAAAATTTACGTTACCGTAAACACTATGCCTCATACAAATGAATACCCGCGACTAAAAAAATATTTACTTGAATATGATAGAATAGGTGTCGATGCGCTTATAATCTCCGATCTTGGCGTTATTATGCTTGCACGCGAGCTAATCCCAAATATGGAAATTCACATCTCAACACAGGCAAGCGTTGTGTCAGCTGATGCGGCGAATGCTTATTATAGGTTGGGTGCAAAGCGCGTTGTGCTTGCACGCGAGCTTTCACTTGACGAGATTAACGAGATTAGAAGAAATACGCCGAAGGACTTAGAGCTTGAATGCTTTATTCACGGCTCAATGTGCATTTCTTATAGCGGCAGATGCCTTCTTTCTAATTTCTACACAGGCAGAGACGCCAATCGTGGCGCGTGCGCTCAGCCCTGCCGTTGGAACTACACAAACTCACTCCCTCTTGCTTTTGCCGAGGAAAAACGCCTTGACGACGCACTCAACGTTGAGGAATACAAGGAAGGCTCGTTCGTTATGTCCTCTAAGGATATGTGTATGATTGAGCATATTGACGACTTGATGCGAAGCGGCATAGACAGCTTCAAAATCGAGGGAAGAATGAAGAGTGCATACTACACCGCTATCTGCGCTAATACTTATAAAATGGCGATGAATGAATACCTAAGCTCGCCTGAAAATTATAAGTACAATCCGCTTTGGCTGCGCGAGCTTGAAAGCGTTTCACACAGAGAATATGCAACGGGCTTTTACTACGACAGTCCAATGAAAAATCCACAGGTTGTTACCCAAAACGGATACCTGCGTGAAAAAGCGTATTTGTGCGTTGCAACCGAAAATAGCGACACAGGGTACGCCACTTTTACTCAAAGAAACAAAATTAAAGAGGGGGACGTGTGCGAAATTATCACCCCGGGTCAAATTGGCAGACGCTTTATTGCAAGCGAGCTAACCTTACCAAACGGCGAAAAAATCGAGTCCGCACCTCATCCATATATGGAATTTAGAATGAAGGTTCCGTACGAGGTTAAGGCAGGAGATATTATCCGCTCGGGAGAATGACCAGCTTAAGAGAATAACCCACACGGGAGAATGACCTCTGCTTCTTTGCTCTGAAAAATTGACACTTCCCCTGCAAAATCAACACAAAATAGGAGATTTTATGGTTTTTGTTGAAATTCTAAAGGCGATATTTATAGGCATAATTCAAGGTGTTACCGAATGGTTGCCCGTATCAAGCACGGGGCATATGATTATTGCAAATGAGTTTGTAAAATTGAATATTAGTGACGGAGCTTGGGAGATTTTCGAGGTTGTTTGTCAGCTTGGCTCTATTCTTGCGGTTTTAATCCTGTTTTTTGACAAGCTAAACCCCGTAAAAAAGACACAGGGTCGCTTCATTTTGAAAAAAGAGACGGTTTCACTTTGGAAAAAGGTAATAGTTGCGGTTTTGCCTGCGGCAATAATCGGCGTTTTGCTTGACGACTTCCTTGACGAGCATTTTTATAATTTTATTACCGTTTCCGTGGCACTTGTGTTTTACGGCGTTTTGTTTATCGTAATAGAAGCTATAAACAAAAAAAGAAAATATAAATATCTAACGGTTGACTCCTTAAACTACAAAACCTCGCTCAAGGTGGGTGTATTTCAGGTGCTTGCCTTAATCCCGGGTACGTCGCGCTCAGGCTCGACAATTCTCGGCGCATCGTTGCTTGGGGTTAATCGCGTTAGTGCAGCTGAGTTTTCCTTTTTCCTTGCTATACCCGTTATGGCGGGCGCGACGCTGCTTAAGCTCGTGAAGGTTATCCTACTTGACGGCGTTACAATTTCACCCCTTGAGCTTCTTATTATTTACGTTGGCACGCTCGTTTCGTTTATTGTTTCGTTCGCAACTATAAAGGCACTTATGCGATTTGTCAAAAAGCATACCTTTGCACTTTTTGGCTGGTACAGAATAATACTCGGTATAATACTTTTGGTATATTATTTCATATTTAGATAAATCTATAATTAAATAAAAAACTATTGCATATTTAATTACTTTATGTTATAATATTTGCGAAAAATTTTGGGAAACCAAATTTTTCCACTGATTTAGTTAATAATTTAGATAGGAGAATAAAAAAATGACCTACAACAAGAAAACAATTGAAGACGTTAACGTTAGCGGCAAAACCGTGCTTGTTAGATGTGACTTCAACGTTCCTATGAAGGACGGCAAAATCACAAGCGACAAGAGAATTATCGGCGCACTTCCTACAATCAAGTATTTGCTTGACAACGGCGCAAAGGTTATCCTTTGCTCACACATGGGCAAGCCACACAGCATTCTTACAGAGGGCTTCGGTCTTAACAAGAAGGAAAAGAAAAAGGTTGAGGAGCTTCCTGAAAACGAAAGAGCAGCTGCAACAGCTGAGCTTCTTAAGAAGGCTCTTGGCGACAAGGAAAAGTTCACACTCGCTCCTGTTGCTGCAAGATTGAACGAGCTTCTTGGCGAGGGCACAGTTGCATTTGCAAACGATATCGTTGGCGCTGATGCTAAGGCTAAGGTTCAAGCTCTTGAAAATGGCAAGGCAGTTCTTCTTGAAAACGTTCGTTTCGATGCAAGAGAAACAAAGAACAATCCTGAATTTGCAAAGGAACTCGCTGCATATGCAGAAATTTACGTAAACGATGCATTCGGTACAGCTCACCGCGCACACGCTACAACAGCAGGCGTTGCTGACTACCTCCCTGCAGTTTGCGGTTACCTCATTCAAAAGGAAATCGGCGTTATGGGTAAGGCTCTTGCTGATCCTGCGCGTCCATTCGTTGCTATCCTTGGCGGCGCTAAGGTTTCTGACAAGATCGGCGTTATTAACAACCTCATTGAAAAGGTTGACACACTTATCATCGGCGGCGGTATGGCTTACACATTCTTTAAGGCACTCGGCTACACTGTTGGTACGTCACTTTGCGAGGACGACAAGGTTGAGCTTGCAAAGGAAATGATGGCTAAGGCAGAGGCTAAGGGTGTTAAGTTCTTAATTCCTGTTGACAACAAGGTTGGTAAGGAATATGACGAGAACACAGAGGCTTGGTTCTGCAACTCAAACGAAATTCCTGACGATATGATGGGTCTTGACATCGGTCCTAAGACACAAGCACTCTTTGCAGACGCAATTAAGGGCGCAGGCACTGTTGTTTGGAACGGCCCTATGGGTGTTAGCGAATGGAAGAACTTTGCAGCAGGTACTGAGTGTGTTGCTAATGCGGTTGCAGAAAGCGGCGCAATTTCAATCATCGGCGGCGGCGACTCAGCTGCAGCTGTTGAAAAGCTCGGCTTTGCTGATAAGATGACACACATCTCAACAGGTGGCGGCGCTTCACTTGAATTCCTTGAGGGTCTTGAGCTTCCAGGCATTGCATGCCTTATGGACAAGGAATAATTAATATTTTGCATATAAGGTGCTGTCGCGTTAGCGACGCCCGTTTTCAGGGGATAGTGAAATGAGTGCAGAAGGCGTGAACTCGTACACGTCGGCGTACTTAGTACGGTAGAGTGCGAGGTCGCGTCTAAAAAATAGACATAAAAAAGAAGAGAACTTGCAACAAATTGCAAGCTCTCAACCTTAAATCGTCCTAAAATTAACGAATAAACTTGATTTGATTTAGGAATGCGTCTGTTTTTGTTCTGTGCTTATTGCAACATCCCCTTTCCACTGTAAATGCGGACAAACCCAATAAATACAAGGTTTTGCGCCACTTTTACAATTGAATTTTGCGTTCTAAATGCTTATTTGAACATATGTTCATATGAACGAAATATAATATGATAGGAGAAAAAACAATGAGAAGAAAAGTAATTGCAGGTAACTGGAAAATGAATATGACACCTTCACAGGCAAAGGCTCTTATTGAGGAAACAAAGCCACTCGTTGCAGGTAAGGACAATTGCGATATTATTTTCTGCGTACCGTTCGTAGATATCTATGCAGCACAAGAGGCAGCTGCAGGCTCAAACATCAAAATCGGTGCTGAAAACGTTCACTTTGAGGAAAAGGGTGCTTTCACAGGCGAAATCTCTGCAAGCATGCTCAAGGAGTGCGGCGTTGAGTACGTTATAGTTGGTCACAGCGAAAGACGTCAATACTTTGGCGAAACAGATACAACCGTAAATCTTCGCACTAAAGCTGCAATCAAAGCAGGCATGAAGGTTCTTCTTTGCCTTGGCGAGGTTAAGGACGAAAGATTAAACGGCATTACAAACGAGGTTGTTTCTATGCAAACAAAGCTCGCTCTTAAGGATATTACAGAGGCAGAGCTTGCACAGGTTATCATCGCATACGAGCCTGTTTGGGCGATAGGCACAGGTCTTACAGCAACTCCCGAGCAAGCAGACGAAACCTGCGGAGTTATCCGTGAAACCGTAAAATCACTTTACGGTAGCGATGCTGCTGAAAAGATTATTATTCAATACGGCGGATCAATGAACGCTTCTAATGCTAAGGAGCTTCTTGCAAAGGAAAACGTTGACGGCGGTCTTATCGGTGGCGCTTCCTTGAAGGCTAAGGACTTCTCAATAATCGTTGACGCAGCTCAATAATCATTATGGTTTACATTAAACGGCTTCCTTTCGGGAGCCGTTTTCTTTATGAAGGCATGTTTTGTCGAACGCTCTTTGATATTTCTACCATCGTTGTGCATTATTGCAATAAAAAGCCGAAACGCGCAAAAAAGTTGTATAATATAAACAAAAAAAGTTGACAAAGCTATATTATAATGTTATAATTAACCTGTATGAGTATATTATTATACGTAATTTGCCTGATTGGCTTTGCTTTAAGGAGTTTATAAATGATGAAAACGAAAGGGAAAATTATACTCACCTTGCTTCTTACCCTTATAGTGGGCGTTTTGTTTGCCACTATGGTTTATGCAGCACCGAGTGATATTATTTCTATTGAATTCTATACTACGGGTAATGCTATTGACAAAAGCATCAATACCAACGTAATAATCGAGGGCGTTGCCGATATCCATCGCGGAGAAACGGTTATGCTTCCGTCAAAGGCGGTTTCCGCAGGTAGCTCCTTTAACTGGTACACCGAGGACGGACGCGCTTGGGAGGGCGGCACTACCGTTACGTTTTACGAGAGCGCGAAGCTTTTCCCTATCACCACCATCGACGTTTATACCTACGAGGAATTAGATAAGCTTGTAAGTGCGGACGGATGTAAGGTAAGAATTATGAACGATTTGGAGCTACCGAAGAAGCTTGGCTTTGCCGGTGGCGGAACGGGATACGAGTCGTTCTTCCTTCTTAACGGTCATAAGATAACCGTTGCATCAAGCGTTAGTACAGCTTGGGGCGGCTCGCGTCACGGCTCGCATTTCTACGGCACGGGTACAATTGAATATCTTGGCTCGGGTACGTTTATAGATCTTTACAACCATGCGTGGGGCGGTGACCATTGCCGTTTGTTTGTAGGTAGCGGCGTTACGATAAATGCGCCGAACTCCGTTCTTAGTAGGGACGGTAACGACTGGAATATTTCAGGCTTCCCACGTATTCAAATTTACGGTATTGTTAACTGTAAAACAGTGCTTCAAATGTCGCACTCGACAAACAGATATCCACGTGTTGAAATTTACGACGGCGCACAGCTTAACATAAGCGGTCCGTTCCTTCGTCACACCGTAACAGGTAATAACATTAACGTAAATATCTACGGCGGTAACATAACAACCACGTCAACCACCGAAAGCTTTTTCGACGATATCGAAAGAAACGGCGCGGTTTTTACAATTTCAGGCGGCTCGTTTACCTTTGCAAACGCGGCGGATTACGATATGCTTAATCAAACGATAGATGAAGCTATCTATGAAGTAATCGAGCTTACAGGCTCAAACGGCGTTACGTACAAGACGGTTGTTTCATTTACACCGTGCGAGCACGAATATGAGCTTAACAACACCCAAGCGGCTAACTGTAACCACGCAACGTACGATAATTTCTATTGCACAAAGGTAAGCTGTGAATCTCACATTCGCATTTCGTACGGCACAGTAGGCGAGCATAGCTTCCCAAGCACTCCTTCCCAACACAAGGACCCTACGAAAACTGTACCTGGCTGGGACAAATATTTCTGTGAAGATTGCTCCTGTGTTAAATACGAATATATTTACTATAATCCGGTAAATGATGAAATCACAATTATTGTAAACGTTGGCGGCACGGAGCAAAGCGTTAGCGCAAAGGTTAACGAGGTGTTTGACGTTTTGCAGGATGAGGCAACTCAAAAATATACCGTAAAGGCAGTAAAGGCATTTGGCTCATATACGGCAGACCAAATTGTCGGAATATATATCCCTGCGGGCATTTCAGAGGTTAAAATTACGGTACTCAATCCTAACGCAAGCGTTAAAACCATCACATTCGGTGAGGGAGCTGACGTAACGGTTACAAGCTTGAAGGGACTTACAAATCTCGAAAATATAGTAATTGAGAACACGTCAAATCTTGTATTTGAAAAGGAATGTGCGCCCAAAACAATTAAGTCGATAAGATCCGACGTTACGGGTGCTAAGGTTGAATATAAGGAAGCGGCGTTTATCGGTCAATCAACGCTTGAGGTAATGACCTTCTCTAAGGGCTCGGTTTATATATTTGGAAAGCAGTCGTTCAAGGAGTCGGGAGTTAAATCGCTTGATTTCGTTGACGGATGCAGCGTTAATTTCTCAGGCGAGCAGGCATTCTATGCTTCAAAGGTAGAATACCTCTATGTAGGTAAGGGCATTTCAACTATCGCAAATAAGCCGTTTGACTGTGCTTACTACCTCCAAAAAATCATTTTGATGGACGTAACCAATTTATCAACGGACTACACCTTCTGCTGTATGAATAAGGGTGCAAAGCCATGCGTTGTATATCACCACGCGGACACACTTTCACTCGGAGCTAATACGTTCTATCAGAGCCACGGTGTTACGTTATATACAAACGCGTCAATAACACAAGGCTTCAATTCCTGTTCATCAACCGCTAAAAACGGAGTTACATACCCATCGTATACAATTCACTACGGAATTACACACGCGTACGAAAGAATAGATACGGATTCGACCTGTACCGAGGCAGGTAGCATAAGATACGTTACCGACTGTCCTTGCGGTCAAACAAAGGGTACCTCATATAAAATGTTTGTGTCTAATCTGACGAATAGCTCATCCTATACGGAAATAGATTGCACAGATAAGGAAAAGGAATTGCTTCCGCACACGCTTCAAAGCTTTGGAACTATTGAATACTGCGACGGATATACAAGACCCGGCTACTTTACCTACAGATGCACAATGTGCAGAAACGGTATTAAGGAGGGCAACGCAACGTTCCCACCGCTCGTTGTTTGCTACGGTTATTCCGTTAATGAATCAAACGGCAAGGGTGCGCTCAGTGTTAAGTATTGCATAAACGTTGAAGCACTCAGAGCTTACGAGGAGTCTAATTCATTGACCTTGGAATACGGCTCTGTTATCGCACTCAGAAAATCACTTGGCGAAAACACTCCGCTTGACGAAAGCGGAAATCCAAGAGGCGGCGTAGCTAAGCTCAACGGTGCAATCGACGAATTCAGCACTAATTTAATCAAGCTTACAGGCTTGGGAGAAGCACAAAAATCGCTTAACTTTGTTATGAGCTTCTATATTATAGACGGCGGTGAGGTTTTCTACGTTCAAGATACAGAAACCGTTGAAAATCCAAGCGGCGTTTCTTATAAGGAAGTAAAGGAGCTTGCTGATTACTACGAATCACTTTTGATTGCGCTTCCTGTTAGCGTAGGCGACGACGAATAACAAAAATAAAGAACCTTCTTTAATGAGGGTTCTTTTTTGTATAACGAAAACCACGCGATAGTCGCGTGGTTCCAAAAAGGTTAACCGGTGAGGAAAAATCCTCCGTATGTGATATAATTAGAGCGACCTGCCAGTCAAATCTAAAAAACATACGGAGGATTTATCTATGAAAAAAGACGCCATAGACACAAATAGTTTAGCACATACGAAATGGAATTGCAAGTATCATATCGTGTTCGCTCCAAAATACAGGAGGAAAGTGTTTTTCGCAGAAAAACGGTTAGAAATAAGAGAGATAATGCGAAAATTATGCCAATGGAAAGGTGTGGATATAGTAGAGGGAGAAGTGTGTCCCGACCATATACATATGCTAGTGAGCATCCCGCCCAAAATGAGCGTTTCGGGGTTTATGGGATATCTCAAAGGAAAAAGTGCATTGTTGATATTTCAGAAATGGGGAAATATGAAATTTGCATACCGAAACCGAGAGTTTTGGTGCAAGGGATATTACGTAGATACTGTGGGTAAAAATACGAAGGCGATAAAAGAATATATAGCAGATCAATTGCAAAAAGACAAAGAAAGTGATCAGTTGGCAATGTTTGACCCACAGGACCCATTTATGGGTAGTAAGTAGCAAACGCATGGCTGGCAGGCCAATTCTCAACGCACTTGTGCGTAGCTAGTAGTGTTTAGGGCTATGCCCGAAAATGAAATACCACCCGCTTGGCGGGTGGATATTTATTTGCGCCTTTTTACCGTATAAAAAGCAATCACCTTGGCAAAATAAAGAAAAAGGTCAAGGAGTGAAATATGAAGGAATTAAGCTTTGTTATAAAAGATAAGATAGGGCTTCACGCGCGCCCTGCTGGTGTTTTGGCAACTAATGCAAAGAAATTTGAATGTGATATAACCGTTCGGTGCGGTGAAAAGGAGGCGAGCGCAAAGCGGCTCCTTTCACTTATGTCGCTTGGCGCGGTGAAGGGAAGCATACTCCGTTTTTCGTTTGACGGTAAGGACGAAGGCGAGGCGCTTGAAAAAATAAGTGAGGTCCTAAATGAGCAGCTTGGAAAATAAAAAGGAAAGCGTATATTTCGGTGTCGGAATTAACGCTAAAAGAGCGCACGGGAAAATCAGGTTTTTCGAGGAAATAACCGCTCCTGTGTCTGAAAATGAGCAAATTTTCGGTAAGGAAGGTTACGCGTCAAATTCACGCGAGGCGGAGAAGCACCGCTTTTATTCCGCGCTTAAAAAAACGAACGAAAAAACGAAGAAAACCGCCGAAATCGCACGTGCAGAAATTGGTGTGGACGAGGCGCAAATCTTTGAAATTCACGCAATGCTGCTTGAGGACGAGGACTTTTTGGAAAGCGTAGAGTCTTGTATAGACAGCGGTCTTTCTGCCGAGGAGGCGGTAAAAAAGAGCGCGGAGAAGTTTTATTTACAGCTTCGCTCGCTTGGTGACGAATATCTTAGTGCAAGGGCAAGCGATATAAAGGATATTTCGGGCGGAATTTTGTTAGAGCTTAGCGGTACGGCGGGAAAAGACGAGGAGAGATTGGATGGCGAGGAAAACGGTAACGAGAGGTATATTCTCGTTGCCGAGGATTTAACTCCCTCGCAAACCGTGCGCCTTGACAAAAACAAAATCCTCGGCTTCGTTACCTTTTCGGGCACCCCAACCTCGCACGCCTCGATTTTGGCAAAAGCGATGGGCATTCCCGCTATCGTTGGCGCGGATAGAATACCGCGCGAGCATAACGGAAAATATTGCCTGCTTGACGGCGCGATGGGAAAAATCACCGTTTCGCCAAGCGAAAATGAAAAACGCGAGTTTCAAAAAGCGTTTGACAAGGAGAAGAGGATAGACAGTGAGCATGATAAATATATGCGCTCGCTTCTCAATACTCCTGCCGTTACAAGAAGCGGACACAAGGTGATGATTTATGCAAATATCGGCTCAAGGGAGGAGGTTGACGGCGCGCTTCTTAACGGTGCGGAGGGCATAGGACTATATAGAAGCGAGCTTTCTTTCCTTTCGAAATCCTCGCCGCCAAGTGAGGATGAGCTTTATTTGGAATATTTGGAAATAGTTTCTAAAATGCAGGGGCGGCGTGTGATAATAAGAACGCTTGATATAGGTGCTGACAAGCAAGCGCCGTATTTTGGAATAGAGAGGGAGGAAAACCCCGCGCTCGGCTTTCGCGGAGTACGCTTTTGCCTTGAAAACAAGTCTATCTTCTTATCTCAATTGCGCGCGATTTTAAGGGTGAGCGCACACGGCAGAGTTAGTATAATGATACCGATGGTGTCGAGCGTTGAGGAGATAAGGAAAACGAAGGAGCTAATCAATATAGCAATGGAGGGACTTGATATGCGCGCTCAAAAATACGATAAGGAGATTGAGCTTGGCATAATGATAGAAACGCCGTCATCAGCTATAATGGCGGACATCCTTGCAAAGGAGGTCGATTTTTTCTCCGTTGGCACGAACGACCTTTTACAGTATACAGCGGCTGCTGACCGCCAAAACGCAAGGGTGGCGCACTTGACCGAGGAAGCAGAGGCGGTTTTGCGCTTAATTAAGCACGCAACGGAGGCTATACACGAAAACGACGGCTGGATTGGCGTTTGCGGAGAAATGGCGGCGGATTTAAGATATACTCAGGACTTTGCCACGATAGGGGTTGACGAGCTTTCGGTGTCAACGCCGTATTTGCTCGGCGTGCGCAGAAAGGTTTGCGATTCAAAATAATGCGCTAAACTCAGACACGTGTCGCATAATTATGATAAATCGGTACGAAAAATATAACTAAAACGCAGGGGAATGTAATGGAAAATAAAAATAAAATACTCTCACCGTGTGACGGAGAAATTATTAAGCTTGAATTTATTAGCGACGAGGTTTTTTCCTCAGGCATTATGGGAGAGGGCTTTGGCGCTTTGCCAAGCAACGGAAAAATTTACGCGCCTGTTGGGGGCAGGGTTGAAAATATACACCGCGCTCACCACGCATACTCAATTTCAAGCGAGGACGGCTTTGACGTCCTTGTCCATATCGGCATTGACACGGTAGAGCTTGACGGAGAATGCTTCGAGCCACTAGTCGAAATAGGAGAAGAGGTTGAAGCGGGTGATTTGCTTGCTAAGGCGGAAATAGACAAAATTCTTGAAAAAGGCTTTGACCCCGTAGTCGTCGTTGTAATTTCAGCTGAGGGGAAAATAGAAAACGCAAAAATAAACGAGGGTGATTGCCACTCGTCCGACGAGGCTATGACGTTTAGAATTGAAAACGAATAGGCAAACAAAAGAGGCTGTCGCATTGCGACGCCTCTTTTTAGGGGATAGTGAAATGAGTGCAGAAGGCGTGAACTCGTACACGTCGGCGTACTTAGTACGGTAGAGTGCGAGGTCGCGTCTAAAAAACAGACACAAAAAAATGAAGAGAACTTGCAATTTTTGCAAGTTCTCAACA
>JBGVIN010000009.1:0-40425 GCA_045123255.1 Eubacteriales bacterium | reverse complement strand
TGAAATCAATATATATTATGGTTTTAGACGAGAATGTGTCTGTTTTTGTTCTGTGCTTATTGCAACAGCCCCGTTCGATATATTTTGTGTAAAATCAGTGGTTTTTAATCCACTCGTTAACCGCACCCTTTGCAATACGCTTTATGTTTTCGGTTGGGTGAATTGACTCGCTACCGCCGTTTTCGTAAACAAAATAGAAGCCGTCCTCCGTTTGGTAAAGCGTTTCCTCGTAGCCCTTTGGGTCACCGAAAATACCGCTAACGAATTTCTTAACTATAACTGACTTTTCTGTATCGTAGGTCTTTTTACAAATAATCTTTTTCATAAAAACACTCCTTATCTTTTATTTATATATATCTTATCATATACAAGCCTGCGTGTCAATACAAAACGGGATTGTAATATTAACCAAGCACCTCGGTAGTAAATTCCACCTCGGCGTTTGTGCGGCCGTCCTCGTGGACTGAGCGCATATAATATTTTCCGTCCGTTTTTCCCATATAGAATTTCAAATTGTCACCGACCTTGGCGTCGTTTACATAAGAAATTGCAACGCTTTTAACGATTTTTTGGTCGGGATTTGGCAAATAATTGAAGAACATATCGGGGTAATTTGTGTTGTTTACGTGCATATTCAAATCCGTGTCGGAGTATCTAACCGTATATTCACCAACCAAGCTGAGCTTGAGTTCATTTGGAATTCTGACCTTTGAGGGCGCATCAAGCACAAGCTGCTCCTCGGGCTCAAAATTGGAAAAATCAACCTCGCTGATTTTAACAAGCTTTTTTTCACTAACCGAAACAAGCGCCCAAATTGTATTTGCTTCGGCGCAAAGCTCCTCGCCCTTATGTATTTGGAAGGAACGGTAGGTTGTAAAGCCGCGCGAGCCTATCGCCCAGGTGGTGACGGTAACCTCGTCGTGCGCGTAAATTGGGGAGTATATATTTATTCTTATGCTGCTTAAAATGAGTGCCTTGTCTTGGTTTAATAGGTCGCGGTAGGAGGGGCGGCAAAAATCCATATGAAGCATGCCCGTTTCCTGCATCAGCTTCAAAACGCCCGAAGCACTAAGAAGCTCGTTTGAGTTTGTGTCGTGGAATTTAACCTTATAATCTTGTGTGAATTTCATTTCAACCTCGAAAATACTTAATTAACAATGATATTTTATCACTAATTTAATGTCAATTCAAGTCGAAAATGAAAAACAATATTTCTTAATTTTCATAAAATATTAAAAGGAAGATTAAACTTGCCTTAAACGGCAATAATAAGTATGCAAAACAAATTATAGGAGTGATAAATTTGAATATAAAGCGTGGGGATATATATTACGCAGATCTAAGCCCCGTTATCGGCTCGGAGCAGGGAGGACTTCGCCCTGTTTTAATAATACAAAACGACGTAGGAAATAAATATAGTCCAACGGTCATCGCCGCGGCAATCACAAGCAAAATGACCAAGGCAAAGCTTCCAACGCACATAGGGATTGATGCACTCGATTGCGGCTTACTTAAGGACTCCGTGATTTTACTCGAACAAATAAGAACCATCGACAAGGCGCGATTAAAGGAAAAAATGGGTCATTTGCCCCAGCATCAAATGGACGAGGTCAATAGCGCCATCAGCGTTTCCTTCGGTCTTGCCACCGCCAAACCAAGCGGTGAGGGCACCGGGAGCGCTCCGCCAACCGTTGCCATGACAATGCCGAATACGGCTACAATATAACAAAAGGGGCGAAAGCCCCTTTTTTGCTTGTGAAATTTCATCAAAGCTCCAATGTACCTTGGGATAATCGACGATATCTTGACAAACAAAAATCGGTATGATATACTAAAATTGGAAGAATAAAAGATATAGAGACAAGAAACGGTTCCTTGTATTCATCCAGGAGATTAACAGAATGAAGAAAAATGCAAGCTGGGTGCAAACCTCTAAAACTATAACCTTTGGGTCAAAGAAAAAGAATCACAAATGTCCTGTATGTAAATCGAAGCTTATTACTAAAAGAAACACCAGAATAATCGAACCCAATTCAAATGATTGGGCTAATGCCGATTTATCAATGGGAGCAAATACCAGATATTATGAGGGAACAGGCAAATTCACCTCTGATGAATTTTATTGTGAAAAATGTAGGAAGTTCTTTTTGCCAAAAGAAATATACGACCTTGAAAAAAAGGCAGGGGGCAAAGGCGAAAAATTCAAGGAGGCACTTCCGACAATATTTACCATTATTGGCTTTTTAGTGATAATTATAATAGGACTATTAACAAACGAAGAGTCACCGTTTAAGATTTTTTAGCCAACGGAGACAGTGGAAGGTTCCTTGTCTCCCTTTATTTTGGAGGATGAAATGATTATTAACAGTAATAATGGGAATATATTAAATACTAAAGATTTTTACATTCATGATGATATATTTTACTCATTAGAATTTAAGTATGACTGCAAAACAATCGTCTTAAAAATGAAAAAATATATGGCAGATAAAAATTATAATATTGTCTTTAACAATGTTTTGGGTTTTGAAATGTCTAATTGCGATTTTTGGGGCAAATCAGAGTGCGTTTTTGATTTACAATATATTAAGCAAGAAAAATATCAGTTAATACCAAAACTTGAAAGTAAATGGCGAAAAGAGTCAGAATCATTAGATGATATATTTATCAATAGTATTGAAATTTTAATCACATTTACATCAGGAAATGAATTAAGAATAGTATGTGATTCTATTGAAGTGTAAGGCAGAGGATACAGGGGACGGCGGTGTGTCTTGACATGCCATTTGGGCGTGATATGTGGCTTGCCACGCGGAAAAATATCCCCGCTCAACTGACCCTCAAAACAAAAAACAATCCCATCGCTGCTTTGTAGCGATGGGATTTTTATAATCTTTACTTTTCTTGTGAGTTTTACTCGAAATCTTTACTTTTTCTTGAAATATTGAATGAAATCTTTACTTTTTGAGATAATGTACCAAGCGGCACAATTCATGACCGAAGGTCAATTCATGCGATTTGAGCAATTTATGCAAGCCTTGCTTGCAATTCATTCGCGTATATCGCGTTATATTCCAAGCTCCTTTTTCTCCTTGCGAGAGAATTTATACTGAATATAGGTGCGGTCCTTTTTGTGAATTTCGGTTGAGTCGGCAAGGTGCACCTTTGCTTCGTTTTCGACAAGCACGCTTTCGCCCTTTTCGTTTTCAACGACCGTAATACCGTTTAAGCGCATTTCAAGGGCGAGAGAGTCAACGTCCATTAAAACGTCATTTTTCTCGTATTTGTAATATTTGTACTGAAATTTTTCGCCGCTGTCGAGCAGGTCGTTTTCTTCAAGCTTATATTCGTATTTCGTTCCATTGTCGGTTTTTCCAACGAGGAAAAATTCAATATCGTCATAGTCAAGATTCGGGCATTTTTCCTGCACCTCTTCAATGTGCAGCTTATTTATGCGTATGCCAAACTGTATATACGCCTCGCCTGTTATCATGCACGCGTTTTCCTCCACGGGATTCATTATATAAACAAGCTCGGTAATTTTAATTACGCCGTTTTCCGAAAGACCTTCAGTGCCGACGGAGTGAGTGCGCACGTCATTGTTTGCTTCGTACGCCGCCTTGAAATTATCGGTGATATAAACCTCGTCAAACAAATCGAATTTTGTCGAGCGGTACATTTGTATGCCGAAAAATATAACGAATGCGGCAAGTGCAACTGTGGCAACTATTGTGATAATTTTGCCAATTATGCTAATAGCACGTGATTTTTCTTCCATTTTCGCCCTCCGTTAATTTAATATCGCTATAATTGTATCATATATTTTTGCCTCGTGCAAGTTTTTTGAAAAAAATACTTGACAAAATGGGTATTTTTCTTTATAATAGTTAGGCAAGTGGCGAAAGACATATTTTGTCACTATTGTAAATGCAAGGGAGAAGGCTATGATTCTTGATATAACCTCTTTAATCAATGGCAAAACCTCAAGGGTTGACTTTGAGTATTTGATTGATACGAAGGACGAGGAAAATAACCTTATTCCACCGGATGACGTTTCATTCACAGCACCTGTAAGGGTTAAGGGCTCAGTTACCGACAATGCGGGCTATATGGCGCTTTCACTTACAGCGGAGATTGATTACACCTCGCGCTGTGCAAGATGTCTTGAGGATATTTTTGGCACATTTACCCTCAATTTCAATCGCACCGTGGCAACTAAAGGCACTTTACAGGATGAGGATAACGACGAGTACGTTATCGTCAAGAACGGATTTTTAGACATCGACCGTGAGCTTGTAGAGGACTTACTCCTTGAGTTTCCACCGAAGCTCCTTTGTGAAGAGGAATGCAAGGGACTTTGTTCAAAATGCGGCAAAAACCTAAATTTTGAAGAATGTGATTGCCCGAAGAAAAAAGAAATTGATCCCAGACTTGCAATTTTACAAAAACTACTTGAAAATGATGAAACTTTGTAGTATAATATTTCAGTATTAAAAAAGTTAAGCATAAAAAGCTAAAGGAGGACTCTTAAAATGGCAGTACCAAAGAGAAAACAATCTCACGCACGCACAAACAAGAGAAGATCAAACAACTCAAAGCTCACAGCTCCAACAATGGTTAAATGCTCAAAGTGTGGCGAGTACAATCTTGCTCACCGCGTTTGCTCAGCTTGCGGCTACTATGCAGATAAGCAAATCGTAAACAAGGAAAACGCATAAAAGCTTAAAGGACTTACGCACAGTAAGTCCTTTGTTATTATTCAGGCTCTGCCACATCACCTAACTGATTTTTAACAGAAAAATACAGTGAAGTAAGCGTGGAATTATTAAGTAAATGACGAGGAAAAGAAAATGAAATTTTCACCAAAGCACGAGGGCGGCGCAATCCGCGCGCTTTATATAGGGCTTTTTGCTCTTGCACTTATTTGTATGTCCTTGCCGTTTCAAAACGGAACGAGAAGGACGGCGATGATTCTTATCAGTATGGCAGCCTTGGTTGGCGCGATGTATCTTATGATGCGCTTTGAATTGACCACATACACCTACGTACTAAACCCGAGGGAAAATGACTACGACTTTTTCGTTGACAAAGCGAGCGGCAAGCGCGGCAACTACGTTTGCAATTACTTGGTTACTGATATAGTCAAGGTGTTACCGTACGAAAAGGACACAAAGGAAAAGCTCTCAAAGGAATATGCGGGCATTATGTTTTATAACTACACGCACAACCTTTTTTCAAAAAAGAAGCAGGTTATCGTTTTCAGAAATTCACCTCACTACGACGCGGCAATAGTTGAAATGAACGAGCAATTTGAAGCTTTTCTTGAAAACGTGACAAATCTCTCAAAGGAAGCAAACGCGCCTGCATTCAATCCCGATATTGAAAGGGAGCTTGGTATTGATAACGAGGAATGAAATAAAAAAGACTGATTTTCATCAGTCTTTTTTTGTTTGATTGTGATTTTTATTAGCTTTATTATGGAAGTAGGAATTTTCCGTTGCCTCTCCAAAGCGTTCCTTGATAAATTTAAGAGCCTCGGTGAAAATGAGCTTGTCGTTATCAAACGTGTGGTCGTAGGGGAACTCGTCCTCAAAGAACCAATGGAATGACGCGATTTCCTCAGCCTGCGGAATAACGTATGCTCTTGTGGTAAGAGCGGTGAAGTAAACAACGCGCTTTTCGGTGTTCTTTTTCTTGCCGATTAAGTAAATTGATTCCATACGGAAGCCGTTTTCGATTTTAACGTCAATTCCGGTTTCCTCCTTGGTCTCTCTTATCGCAGTTTGATACTCGTTTTCGCCTGCCTCAACGTGTCCCTTGGGGAATGACCAGAAGTCTGTATATTTGTTTTTTATAAGAAGCACGGCATATTTTCCTCTTGCCTTACGAAAAACAACCGTTCCGCACGATTTTTCGTATCTCACAGACCTCATCTCCTTCCAAGGTTTTGTAAATAATTATAAAATTTATTTTAATACTAAATTAAGGTATTGTCAAGTAATTTAGTTAAAATACTCGATTTTTACCGCGGATTGCTCGCTTTTTTTCGTTTTCAGAAGAAGAGTAAGCAAAATTGCAACCGCTAAAAGTGCTGTCATTAAAAGTCCGGCGCCGAAGCCGTATATACGTGAGCCGCTAAGGAAAACGGGCGGATTGAAATTCGGCATAAGAAGCGATATTATCGGATATGAGCCGAAAACGTTTGTGCCGAGAATAGAGCAGCCGACAAACGACCAAACAAATCTGAGCGATACAGCACTCCAAATTGAGCCGCGCTTAAAGACCAAAACGCCAAGCAAAATGCCGAAAAGCACTGTGTTTATAATATTCGTTATGCTTGTTGCGTCGTAAAGAGAGAAGGCAGAGAGCGCGTGTAAAATTGAGCTTATCACAATAGCGGTCATCGGCCTCGTATCTCTTGCAAGCACGCCCATAAAGAAGCCGCGTACCAAAAGCTCCTCGCCAAATGAAAAAATCAAAAAGCCGAGCGCATACGTCAAAATTCTTATATCAAATCCGACAAATGCGTATGAAATCGCGCCTGAAAAGAGAGTTGATGCAAATATTGCGCCTATCAAAGCGCCGCCAACTGCCACGCCTAAAAGAATTTCAAGTATAACGCCGCCTTTACGAAGTCCAACAGCGCTAAGCTTGCGCTTTTCAAATTTTTTAATATAAACGGTGACTGCTATTATAGCAAAAATGCCGCCAAGAAGCTGAAGGGGAGTGTACCACCAAGGAAGCACCAAGGTTGGAGACTCCAAAAATTCGATAAGCGCCTCGGTCAAATCGGTGAGCTTGCCACTTACCATTAAATTCAATATATGATTTAATAAAATAGGTGTGTTGGTAAGCATGTTAGTAGATACGTTCACTATTATAGAAATAAGAAAGAACGCCAAAAACGACTTGCCAAACGCTAGCGGGTTGTGACCGAAGGCAAGCTCGTCAATCATTTTCGTCCTTTTAATATCAAAAAGCTTTTTCATTGTTTTTGTCCTTCTTTTAGATATTTTTCCGCCTTCAAAATTGCAATTTGTGTTTTTGCATCCTTGATTTCGCCGCTCATAACCATATTTACAAGCGTGTCAAGCGGAATTTTCGTTACCTCTAAAAATTCGTCCTCGTCGGGGTGCGAATCTATAAAGGTTAAATCACTTGCTAAATAAATTTGAATTTTCTCGTCAAAGATTGCAACGGTGGTGTAAAGCTCGCCAATATGCTCGATTTTGCCTGCAATCGCACCGCTTTCCTCCTCAAGCTCGCGCTTTACCGCCTCGTATGGGTCCTCGCCCACCTCTAATTTGCCCGCGGGAATTTCCAAGATAACCTCGTTAAATGGGTATCTGAATTGCTTAACCATTATAACCTCGCCGTTATCCGTTATAGGCAAAACGCAAACCGCACCCGGGTGGCGCACAATCTCGCGTGTCGCCGTTTGTCCGTTTGGAAGCTCTACCGTGTCAACGAAAAGCTTTACGATTTTTCCGTCGAAAATTTGTTTTGAATTTATCTTTTTCTCAAAAAGCTCCATTATTTCTCCCTCGTAAACGTAAGAATTACGCTTTCGCCGTTTTCACCCTTGCCTGTAAGTGTGAGTGTGTCGCCGTCTATTTTGTATGTCATTACGTTGACCTCCTCCTTGAAGCCGTCAACGAACTCTCCGCCGAAGGCGAGCTTATCGCCGCTTATAGCATACGGCATTTTGTAGGTGTCGGTTTCGCCCTCAACGGTAAGCACGAAGGATGCGCTAAACGTAAAGGCTTCGTTTTTGTAGTCGCTGCTAATCCAAGTACCCTTAATATCGTTTTTAGTGTTCCAATCAAGGCTGTACGGCTCAAGCACCATTTCGTTATGCTCTGCCTCCAAAACCTGAGTTATAGTGAGGTATCCGTCCTTGGAAATTGAAAAATCGTTCTTGTTGACAAAGCCGTCACCCCACTCAACCACCAGCGTGTTATCGTTTTCAACGCGGTAGGTTGCCACAATTTCTTGCATAACTATTCCATAGGAATATGAGGTTAGGGTCACGTCGGTTTTTGATGTGAAGTTGTATACCTGATAAAATTCGTCATCGTGCTCGCTTTCCTGCCATTTGCCGATTAAGGACTCACCGTCGTAAACGTAGCTTTCGTCGTATTTTGAAACGTATCTTTGGCATCCGCTTAAAAGAAGCACAAAGGAAAGCGCAAGAGTAAGCGCAAAAATTACTTTTTTCATTCTATCTCCAATAAATCCAAATTTTCGGGAGAAACGTCGTAGTCCTCCATCAGTATTTCGTTCCCGTCATATGAGAAAATCACCATATGGCAGTTTTGAAGTACACTTTTTGCCTTGTTTGCGTAAGGCGCTTTTTTGGTTACGGCGGTGAAAACGCCCGTTGCCGAGCCGTGCGATACGGCTATGATTTTTTTGCCTGCCACCGCATTTTCCGTGATAAAGGCGTTAATCCTTTTATATACGTCCTCGACAGGCTCAAGACCGCTCACGCTCTCGTCGTTGCCCGTGATATATTTTTCGCCCATATTGTATTCCTTGCCCGAAAGCTCGCCAAAATCGCGCTCAATTAAGCGAGGGTCAACAAAAAAATCATCACAGTCGATAGCATTGGCAATTTTTTTAGCGGTAACGCTTGCACGCGAAAGTGGGCTTGATGCAACCGCATCAAATTTAAGGCTTGTGCGCGCACATACGTCCTTTAATTTCTCGGCTACCCAGCTTGCCTGCGAAAGTCCCGTTTCGTTAAGCGGAATTTCGTCACGCCCCTGCAAAAGCCTTTTTAAGTTCCAGTCGGTTTGACCGTGACGTACAAAGAAAACGTAGCCCTTGTTTTTTTCTAATTTCATAATATTTTTCCTTATTTCGTACCCGTTGAGCCAAAGCCGCCCTTGCCCATTTTGCCTTCTCCTGCGGGAGATTCCCCTGCGAGGGAAAATGTCGCTTGCGACAAAAGGGTTGCTGTCCTGCAAGGAAAGGGGAACCGCTGATGCAAATTAAAAGATAAGTTGCAGATGAAAATCAGCGGTGGATGAGGAGCTGCTCTATGGCAAACGGTTTGCTCTTTTGTGTATTATTTCGTACCTGTCGAGCCAAATCCGCCTGAGCCGCGAAGAGTGTCGGAGAGGGCGTCAACCTCGCAAAATTCCGCCTTCAAAAACGGAGCAATTACCATTTGTGCAATTCTTTCACCCGGCAAAACGGCTTGTGCTTCGCTTGAATGGTTGTGGAGAGCAACCATGACCTCACCGCGATAGTCCGCGTCAACAACTCCAACCTTGTTGGCAGGAGCAAGCCCGCGCTTTGAGGCAAGACCGCTTCTGGCGTAAATAAATGCGCCGTAGCCAACGGGTACTTCAATTGAAATTCCTGTGCCGATAAGCTTTGTTTCACCCGGTAAAATCACCGTATCCTCTGACGTAGCGGCATAAAGGTCAGCGCCTGCTGCATATTCGGAGCCGTACGTCGGCATTTTGGCATTTTCGTTTAGCTTTTTTATATTTACTTTCATATTATCTCCGTAACGTTTTAAGATATGATTTTTGCTCCCTTGTCGGACGCAAGCTTTCCGTAAATTTTGAAATTGATTTGTTGTGTACCCACATATCAAGTGTGCCACTTAAAAGAAGCGGAAGCGTTTTTTCGTATTGCTTAATGAGCATAATGGAAATAAGCCACGCAAGCGCCATATTAACGTAGTATTCCTCGCTTTTCACCGTCTTAACGAATGAACAAAGCATACCTATATATTTTTCCTCGACGTAGTAGTCGAGCAGGCAAACAAGCCCAAAGCGCACGGTGTACGTCATATCGCTTTCAAGACAACAAAGAACGGTGTCAAGCGCCAAATCCTTATCTAAGAAAAAGCTCTTTACAGAAGCGCAAAGCGTGTCACACACCGCCCAATTGTCAACGTATGGCAAAAGCTCCAAAATGCGCGATTTCATTTCCAAAAACGGCAGCTTCATATAGCCGAGCATATAAGCATGCACCAAATATTCATCGTGATACTTATGCGGCAGGGCAGAAAGAAACGCGCGCCCCTCATCGCATTTTGCGTAAGCCTTTGCAATTTTTTTGGCAAGCGGTGCGCGCAAGCCGAGAATTTTTTCGCGCTCGATATTTGGAATCAGTTTTGCACAAAAGTCACCGTAATCGGTGCTTGCACACATTTTAATTTCATCTAAAATACAACTCATACCTTATATTATATCACCGCGCGCACGTAAATGCAATGCAAAATTGTAAATTTTGAGGCGTGAGCGCCCTGCGTGGTAATTTTTTCAAAAAACTTGACAAGATAAACAATTTGGTGTATAATTAAAATGTTGAGCAGTCAACAACGAAACCGAAATGCGACAGCTATGCTTGCTGTCAAATTCGCATTTGGCGTAATAAAGGAGTGAAAATGGATAACGAAAGATTTACCCCGTTTGTTTTAATAATCGAAAGAATTACAAAGAATATCAAGAGAATTGCGGATATGGAGATGGAGCAGTACGGTCTGCGCTCGTCACACGTTATGTGCATTTTGCAGCTTGCAAAAAACAAAGGAGGACTTTCTTCAACGGCGCTTGCTGATGCCTGCGGAGTTGATAAGGCTTTTATTTCGAGAATTACAAGCGAGCTTTTAGAAAAGAATTATATTGTTAAAGAAGTCGTTCCCGACAAAAAATATAAGGTCGGCTTCCTGCTTACCGAAAAGGGTGAGGAGATAAATAAAAGGATGAATGAGGTTATCGCCAGCCGAATTGCAAGCGTTGACAAGCACGTTTCAATGAAGGAATTAAGAAAGTTCTACGAGGTTTTGGGCGAGATAGACGAGGAAATTTCCCTCTTGGCGGATAAATAATAGGAGAGATTATGAAAAACGAAAAAATAGAGCTAAATTCACTCTACGATTTGGTTGATAGAGCGAATACACTTTTTGGTTCCAACCGTCTTTATTGGTTTAACAAAACCAAGGAGGAAGAGGTTACGGTTACTTATAACGAGTTTTATCACTACGTAAGAAAGCTCACCCTTGCGCTTAATGAAATAGGCGTAAAGGACGAAAAGGTTATCTTAACGGGCGAAACGAGCGTTCAGTGGATTGCCTCATATATGGCAACCGTTTTTGCAGGCGGCGTTATAGTTCCGCTTGACCCGGGTCTTTTGCCCGAGGAGATGATAAACTTTATCAATCTTTCGAGAGCAAAGGTTGTTGTTCACTCTCACACCTTCGAAAAGCTATTTAGCGAGCGCGAGGGAGAAATGGCAACGGTTGAAAAATATATTATGACAAACAAGGCGCTTTTCACCTTGGAGCCGGACGAGGAATACGTTGACCAAAAGCATATTTCTTATAGATCCTTCCTCACCCTCGGCGATAAGCTTTATAAGGAATATAACGAAAGCACCGACGAAAATAAGTTCGATTTCTTTGGCAGTGATACAGAAAAGCTCTCGGTTCTTCTTTTCACCTCGGGTACAACGGGCACAAGCAAGGGTGTTATGCTCAGCCAAAAGAACGTTTGTGCTGTGCTTAAGGATATTTTCCCTGTGTTCAGTCCGCTTACAACAGAGGACTTAATCCTTTCCGTTTTGCCGCCGCACCACACCTACGAGCTTGCAACGACACAGCTTGCTCCGCTTATGTTCGGTGTGACAATTGCAATAAGCGACGGAATTAAGTACGTTGTTAAGAACATTAAGCAGTTCAAGCCGACCTTAATGACGCTTGTTCCGCTCTTTGCTTCAACCTTCTACAAAACAATTCTTAAAAACGTAGAAAAGCAGGGCAAGACAAAGAAATTAAAGAAGGGTATAAAAATCAGCAACTTCCTTCTTAAATTCGGAATTGACAAAAGAAGAAAGCTCTTTGGCGATCTTCACGAGGTCTTTGGCGGTCGCTTACGCTTCTTAATAGTTGGCGGCGCGGCACTCAACCCCGAGATAGTTACGTTCTTCCATTCAATAGGTATTCAAATGTCGCAGGGCTACGGCATTACCGAGTGCGCACCTCTTATTTCCGTTGTGCCGCTTGATAAGTACAATAAGTCATCCTGCGGTCAGCCAATGCAGGGCGTGCGCGTAAGAATTGAGAAGGAAAGAGAAGAGGATAACTACGGTGAAATTGTCGTAACGGGCGATAACGTAATGCTCGGCTACTACGAGCGCCCAGACCTCACCGCCGAGGTTATGACCGAGGACGGCTGGTTCAGAACAGGTGACTACGGCTACGTTGACAAGAAAAACTATATCTACATCACAGGCAGAAAGAAAAACATCATCATCGCCTCAAACGGTAAAAACGTATTCCCCGAGGAAATTGAGGAATATATTGAAGCAATTCCGTATGTTGAGGAGGTTGTCGTTGTCGGACGTGAAAACAAAAAGACGGGAGACGTCGTTATTGCCGCTGTCGTTTACCCGAATAAGGACGAGTGTGACGCACACGGACTTCACGATGACGAAACTATTTACGAGGCTATTAACCACGCGGTTCACGATATGAACCAAAAGCTTGAGTCCTTTAAGCACGTTGGCGTTGTTGAGCTTCGAGGCGAGCCGTTTGAAAAAACACCGTCACGCAAAATCAAACGCTTCTTAGTTAAATAATTTTAGGGAGAGGGAAAACCTCTCCCTTTGCATTGTAAAAAATGCACTAAAATGCAAAGAAAAAGCCTGAAATTTTTTTGATGAAAAATCTCATTTTTTTATTAAAAAGTATTGAAAAATCATTAAGTTACATTTATAATATTTTTGTAAGAATGCTAAAGCATTAAAGGAGATAAAAATATGAAAAAGCTTTACACAGGTAAAACAAAAGACGTTTACGCACTTGAAAACGGCAACGTTCTTCTCAAGTTTAAGGACGATTGCACAGGCAAGGACGGCGTTTTTGATCCGGGCGAAAACACAGTTGGTCTTACAATTGACGGTATTGGCAAGGCAAACCTTGAAACGTCCGTTTACTATTTTGAAATGCTTAAAAAGGCAGGCATTAAGACCCACTACGTTTCAGCTGATATAGAAAACGCAACGATGGAGGTTCTTCCTGCTGAATGCTTTGGCAAGGAGCTTGGCGGCGGCGGACTTGAGGTTATTTGCCGTTTGGTTGCAACAGGTAGCTTCATTCGCAGATACGGCGAGTATATTAAGGACGGCACACCACTCGAGGGCGGCTACGTTGAATGTACCTTCAAAAACGACGCAAAGGGCGACCCGCTCGTAACAGGAGAGGGACTTGTTGCTCTTAAGGTTATGACAAAGGAAATGTTCGAGAGCTTGAAGGAGCAAACACTCAAAATCACCAAAATCGTTGCTGACGACTTAAAGACAATCGGTCTTGACCTTTGGGACATCAAGTTCGAGTTCGGCTACAACAACGGTCAGGTTGTATTGATTGACGAAATCGCATCAGGCAACATGCGCGTTTACAAGGACGGCGTTATTGTTAACCCTGTTGAGCTTACAAAGCTTATCAACAACAGATAAGAGGGCGCATTGGCGGGCATAGACCGAAAAGCACAAGATATATTGTCTTGATTATTCACCACTTGTGAAGAAAAATAAGGTAGAAAACACGCTTTTGGCGTGTTTTCTTTTTGTGTGCTTTTCTAATCGCGAATGGCATCTCTGTCGTAAGCGTGTACGCCGACGAGCCTGCCCTTCGCACTTTCTATACCCACCACTGTCTCTCTTGGGGCGCATGGCAGGCATAGACTGAAAATAGCAATTGAAAAAGGGACTCGCACGAGTCCCTTTATTTGTAGGGGAGGATATTATCCTCCCGCCTTTGTTATTGCATTTATATGCGGTAATATTTAGCCTTCCCCAGTGGGCGATTCCCCTTCGAGGGGAAATGTCGCAAAGCGACAAAAGGGTTGCTGTCCTGCAAGGAAAGGGGGACCGCTTGCGGTGGATGAGGTGAGATTTACCAAGACATTTTTTCTGCCTTGAAGGAATATGTCGCGCCGTCAACGATTTTTGTTAAATCAACACCCGTCGGTGAATATTCGCCGTTTTGGTAAAGCGCCCAATAAGCGGAGCTTGTGTCCCAATCAAGTGTTTCGCCGTCAACGGTTTCAACGGTCAAGCCGTATTGGCTTTGATAGCCCGAGATGTAGCCCTTCTCAACGAGTGCATCACCAAGCATAGTCTTGTACGTCTTTACCTCAAAGGTTTTTTGTGTGCCGTCAAGATGCACAACCTCAAAGGTGAAGGTTAACTCCGTTTCGCTTTCTCCGCCTATACAAGAGGTAACAAAGAATAGCGAGCAAAGAAGCATCAAGCAAGCAAGACTGACTGTAAGTACCTTTTTCATAATATTTCTCCTTTCTCTTATACTTTGAAATACAAGATAAAAATCCTGCCCAAGTGGGCAGGAAAAAGAGCAAAATCGGACACTCCCCCGACCAAAATCGAGAAAAAGCGCGTTGGCTCTCGGTTTTCTTATGCCCAAAACCGATTTTACCTATGGAATCACACCAAAAACGCAAGGCGGCATTCGGACTGTAACCGTAGTGACTGCTGCGACGGATTTTCACCGCACTTTCCCACGTATGCGTCTATATTTCATTCACATTATAAATCTTTTTGAGCAATATGTCAACAGCTTATTGAAATTCTGCCCACAAAGTGATAAAATTTAATTGTAAATACCACCGCAATTTGCGGACAATCAAGGAGCAAGCTATGTCAGATTACATAAAGCCATTTCCAAATATAGAAAACCCGATTGACGGACACATCCATATGCATAAGTGGTACGACGAGGAAAACGGTGTTGACTTTACCCACGGACTTGAAGAATATAGGCGCGAGTGCGGTCTTAAATATATCACTCTTGCCCCCTTGCCGTCGGGCAACGCAATTCCCGTGTCGCGCGACGTTAGCAACAATATCATTTGTGCATTTTATAAAATCCTTAACGAAAACACCTTTTCCTACGGCGGCTATATCTACCCGTCATACCCTGCCAAAAAGGAAGAAATGGACGGAATGGACTTAAAAACTCAGCACCGCGAGCTTATGGAAATAGGCTTTGACGGCATAAAAATGCTTGAGGGCAAGCCAAACCTTTACACTCTTGTAGGTAATCAACTTGACGGTGAGCTTTTTGAAGAAGTGTTTGACGAAATGGAGAAAAACAGCACGTACGTTTTGATGCACGCACGCGACCCCGAATGCTTTTGGACTGAGCCAACCGAGGAAAGGATTGCAAAAAAATGGTACTACGGTAACGGCGAATACCCAACCTTTGACGAGCTATATGACCAAATAGAAAACGTCTTAAAGAAGCACCCAAAGCTCAATTTATGCCTTGCCCACTTCTTTTTTATGGGTGAATATCCCGAAAAGCTTGACGCGCTTTTTCAAAAATACCCGAATTTAACGGTTGATATCACCCCGGGCGGCGAGATGTATATTTCGTTTAATAAGCGACCTGAATACTACCGAGATTTCTTTGAAAAATATGCGGACAGAGTAATTTTCGGCACGGATATGGATTTCCCCGTTTACCTTGAAGCAGGCAAGTGGCTGGCTGATAGAGAATTCCGCTATTTTGCAACGGACGAAACGCTTTCGTCCTTTGACGACCACAAAATCACAGGCATCAAGCTGCCCAAGGACTGCTTGCAAAAAATCTTTTCCTCAAACCTTCTTAAAAAATTCGGCGGCACACCGAAGCCGATTAACAAGGAAGCCCTTAAACGCTATATCGAAAAATATAAGCACCTAATCCGCGACGAAAAGCTATATGCGCTTATTGAAAAGCTTTCAATAGAGCTGTTATAAAACAACCCCCCTCGGAATCCCGAGGGGGGTTTTTAGGAAAAAAGGGAATTATTGACAAAAAAGAAAGTATATGATATACTAAAATTAGAAAAATAAAAGATGTGGAGACAAGGAACCGTCCCCTGTCTCCTATTGGGGGTAAATTATGAAAAAAAGGATAATAATTTGGAGCATAGCATTATCAATAGCCTTATTGTTTGTCATTTTAATTGCTTACATATCAAATGGAATGATACAGAATCAAAAACTCCTAATTGCTATAGAAGAAAATAATTATTCTGATGCGGAAAATGCGATTAAAAAAGGAGCGTTTATCAATTGCAAAGAATATCCGTTTCCTATTTCAATAATTTCTGAAGCAAATCAAACTCCTTTAACAATCGCTTGCAAAAGTAGCAACGAAAAAATTATAAAGCTTTTGGTGGAAAACGGAGCTAAAGTTAATAAGGATAGTATCGCAGGATTTTCGCCATTGATTGTGCTTCTGCAATCCGACGAACATAATCGTTTCGCTGTGGCAAGGTATTTGATTGATAACGGAGCAGACATTAACGCTACAACAAACAATAAAATAAGTGTGTTAAAATCTTGCTTGGAGGTGTCGCCGAACGATGATGAAGAAACAAAGCAGGAGGGAATACAGTTTTTTGAATATTTGTTAGAGTTGGGTGTAAATCAAAATACGCTTTCACCGCATAATTTATTAACTTACGCTGCACAATGCAATAATGAAAAGGCAGTAAAATATATATTGGATAAAGGTATAGATTCTGTCAACAGTTGTGATGAGAGTGGTTACACCGCGCTAATGAGAGCATCATATATGGGACATAGCGGCGTTGTTGAATTATTGTTGAGTAGCGATGCCAATAAGTCGATAAAGAACAAAGAAGGCAAAACATCTTTGGATTTGGCAAAAGAGTATAACCGCATAGAAATAATTCAGTTGTTGGAAACAATTGAATAAGACAGGTTGCGGAGGAGACAGGCGACGGTTCCTTGTCTCCTCTGATAAAGAATTTCATAATTATATCGTTGCATTAAAAATTTGTGCGTTAGAGTAAATTGAAGAGGAAAAATATGAACAAAGAGAACATTATAGAAATGCTAAACTGCGACAATTCGGGCGAAGTACAACAAAAAGGAATCGAATTAGCTTTAGCCGAAAACGATCTTGATTTTGTTATGTATCATTCATCTAATCCGATGTATGCAACAAATTGCGCAAAAATAATTACCTCATTAGACTATGACAAATGCAAAAAATATATTGGCGATTTATTTACGTGGATTGAGAGCTTTAATAATGTTGGCGCGGAAGATATTTATGATTATTTGAAAAAAGCACCATATGAAATAATAGCCAACGAACTTGTGGAAGCTAAAATATTTGCTACAAGGAAAAACAACGAAGATGCATTGTCGATTTTGTTATTACTTGAGAAAGAGAGAAGATTTTTGGAGACAGGGGAAGGCGGTTTGTCCTGAAAATCCACCATAAAATCAAATAAAACACACCTCTGTGCCGTGGCACAGAGGTGTGTTGCTATTCTTATTTGTTTTCGCGCTTTTCCTCGCGTTTTTGTATGCGACGCTTTCTTATAAGCTCGCGCTTTGCCTTCTTGAAGGCTGCCTTGCGGTACGCCTTTGTGACGCGGTCGCACTTTTTTTGTCCCTTTTTGTTTTCAAAGTCCCAATCGCGTATTTCTCCGTGCTTGCCAATCATATAAGCCTTGCTTGCAAGTCTTGCAAGCGGCATATCGGAATAGGAATCCGAATAAAATTCGTCGATAACTCCGTCGGGATATTCTGCTCTAAAGCGATTGACCTTTTCAATTCCTGCGCAGTCAATGCCGTTGATTTTATAGGTGTTGATGTCCATATCGGTTGCGATAACGTGCTTAACACCTAAGCGCTTGGCAATAGGGTTTATAATAAAGTACGGCGTTGCGGAAATAATTAGGTCGTCGTCCCTTTGTCTTTCCTTATACCAAGGGTAAATTTTCGACACCTTTTCGTCCCAAAACTCCTCGATAATTCTTTCCTTGTCGGGCACGTATTTCATAAAGGAAAAGAATTTTTCCATAACCTCTCCCCAGGTGAAGAGCTTTAATTTATATAGTCCCATTTTGGTAATTCCCGCAGGGAAGTGCAACCAAATGAGTGGATATCTCTTTTTGCAAAACGCCCAAAAATGCATTGAGGAATCGCCGGGGAACAGCGTTCTGTCAAAATCGTATACGTTCATTATAGCTCCTTTCTTAATGTCTTTAGGCATATAGGGGGGATTAAAAACCACCCTGAAAAAAGGTGGTTTTGTTGTATTGAATTTGTGTTTTTGTTGGGGGAGTGTCTGTTTTTTGCTATTTTTCGTTAATTTTTGGAAATTTTCTGAAGCTCCTCAAGGAACGTTTCAACGTCTGAAAAATCCTTGTAGATAGAAGCAAAGCGAATATACGCAACGTCGTCAGCCTTGATAAGCTCGTTCATTGTGATTTCACCGATTTCCGTTGAGGAAATTTCCGTGCGAAGTGAGTTGAGTATCTCAGCTTCAACCTTATTTGCAATTTGCATAGCGTTAACAGGGCGCTTTTGGCACGCCTTGATAATTCCGTTTGTCAATTTAGCCTTGTCAAAATACTCGCGTGAGCCGTCCTTTTTAACAACCATCGGCTGAACAGTTTCAATTATTTCAAAGGTTGTGAAGCGCGCGCCACAGCTAAGACACTCGCGGCGTCTTTTTATGCTTGAATTTTCGTCAACAGGGCGAGAGTCAATAACCTTGCTATCCTCGTAATTACAATGCGGACATTTCATATCAGCACCTCACATTCAAAAAGAAAAAATTTAATTCAGTATATCACATTTTTTCTCACATTTCAATACTTTAGTTGAATAAAATCTACAAAATGTGCAAGAAACATATATTTTAACACAATATATGCTACTTGACAAATATAATAAATAATAGTATAATCAAATAAATAATGATATAGTAGAGCGCGCGGTGGCGCGATATCATACTATATTAGTAAACCTTTAGAAGTAACGATAGGAGAGCTTATGAGGAGTGTAACTGACTTTTTCGGCACAATGGTATTTAACGATGAGGTTATGAAATCCCGTCTTGACGAGGATGCTTATAACGCCATTCAAAACACCATTCAAAACGGCAAGCGCCTTGATTTATCACTTGCAAATAGAATTGCAAGCGCGATGAAGGATTGGGCTATAGAAAAGGGTGCAACCCACTATACGCACTGGTTCCAGCCAATGACGGGCATCACGGCTGAAAAGCACGACAGCTTTATCACGCCAAAGAGCAACTCCACCGTTATTATGGAATTTTCGGGCAAGGAGCTTGTAAAGGGCGAGAGTGACGCATCCTCATTCCCCTCAGGCGGTCTTCGCGCAACGTTTGAGGCAAGAGGCTACACTGCTTGGGACCCGACCTCATACGCATTTATAAAGGACGGCGCACTTTGCATTCCAACCGCATTCTGCTCCTACGGCGGCGAGGCACTTGATAAGAAAACACCGCTTCTTCGCTCAATGGAGGTGCTTGGCAAAAGCGCACTTAAAATATTAAAGCTCTTCGGTCACGAGGACGTAACGTCGGTTAAGCCGACAGTCGGCCCTGAGCAAGAATACTTCCTTGTTGACAAGGAAACCTACAATAAGCGCCCCGACCTCGTTTATACGGGCAGAACGCTTTTTGGCTCTATGCCACCAAAGGGACAGGAGCTTGACGACCACTATTTCGGAACTATCAAGCCACAGGTTAAGTCCTTTATGAAGGACCTCGACCACGAGCTTTGGACGCTCGGCGTTTTTGCAAAGACCGAGCATAATGAGGCAGCACCTGCTCAGCACGAGCTTGCGCCTGTTTTCACAACAACTAACTTAGCAACCGACCACAACCAGCTTACAATGGAGCTTATGCAAAAGGTTGCAAGAAAGCACGGACTTGTTTGTCTCCTGCACGAAAAGCCGTTTGACGGCGTAAACGGAAGCGGCAAGCACAACAACTGGTCAATTTCCACAAACACGGGAATTAACCTCCTCGAGCCGGGCGAAACACCGAGCGATAACGCGCAATTCCTTTTATTCCTTTGTGCGGTTATTAAGGCTGTTGACGTATATCAGGATGCGCTTAGAATTTCCGTTGCAAGCGCAGGAAACGACCACCGTCTTGGCGCAAACGAGGCACCCCCTGCCGTTATTTCAATTTTCCTTGGCGAGGAGCTTACCGAAATCCTTGACGCAATAGAGAAGGATCAAAAGATCGGCTCTAAGGAAAAGGAGCAATTAAGAGTTGGCGTGCATATTCTTCCAAAGTTCCCGAAGGACACCTCGGACAGAAACCGCACCTCACCGTTTGCCTTCACGGGTAATAAATTTGAATTCCGTATGCTCGGCTCGGGCGCGTCAATTGCAGACACCAATACCGCAATCAACACCGCCGTTACCGAGATACTTAACGAGTTTTACGATGCACTTGTGTCAGCCGAGGACTTTAACCAAACGCTCCACAACCTTATTCGTGACACAATTAAAAACCATAAGCGCATTTTCTTTAACGGAAACGGCTATGACGACGCGTGGATTAAGGAAGCGGAGAAAAGAGGACTTTCCAACCTCAAATCCACTCCCGACGCTCTTGCCCACCTGCTCGACGAAAAGACAGTTGAGCTTTATGTGAAAAACAAGGTGTTTAGCGAAAAGGAGCTTAAATCAAGATACGAAATCTTGCTTGAAAGCTATTCAAAGATTATCAACATCGAGGCTCTTACAATGATTGATATGGCAAAGAAGCTTATTATTCCCGCTATATCGAAATACACGAAGGACCTTGCAAGCACCGTTTCTATTAAGAGCGAAATCGGCGTTGACTGCGGCTACGAAAAAGAGGTTGCAGCTAAGCTTTCTACTCTTTGCACAGAAGCGTACAGAATAACGCTCGACCTTGAAGAAAAACGCGAGGACGTGTCTAAAATTAAGGGCGCTTTGGAAAAAGCAAAATCATACGAGGACGTTGTTTTGGCAACTATGAACAAGCTTCGCTTGACTTGCGACGAGGCTGAAAAGCTCACCGCCCGCGAGTACTGGCCGATGCCCGACTATGGCGAACTCCTTTTCGGCATCAGAGAATAACAAAAAACTCTACGCAACCGCGTAGAGTTTTTTTATTCAACGTGTCAGTTTTTTAAGTCGTTTGAAACTTTACAAAAAGTTTCAAACGTGGTATAATAAACAAAACAGGACTTGCTTTTTTTGGGGAGTGTGGCTATGGAAAAAATAATTGCCAAGAGTACAATTATTGAAATGTTTCAAAAAAAGAAAATCAGAACATATTATGATGTACCCGAAGAATTTAGAAACGACCAAGAAATCATAAGTTTGCAAAGACAACTTGGTCACAGAGTTTCAGGTCTAAGAGGTTATGATGTAATAAACAATGAATTTTTTGTTCGAGAAAGCGTTGCGTGGGAAAAACAGGGACGAAATTATATTTATCGTGATAAAAAAACAACCTTTGCCACTTTTGATGATTATTATGCTTTTTTGAATGGCGATATTTATGAAAACTCGTGCTACTATCAATTTGTTTTTACAAACGACTTGATTGACGCATATAAAGTTGATTTCGAAAAATTGAACTTTTCTGTTGAACTTGATTCTAATGTTGCAAAGCTCAAATCTGATATTTCAAATCGTAAGCAAAAATATCATGAAGCTAAAAAGAAATTACAAGAACGAAAAAAATGGATAGAAAAGTTTAACGAGGCGAGAAATTATCAAGATTTTACAACAGTTTTATGTGACTATCGCAAAAAGCATAGTTATCATGATGTTGATTTTTATATTTGGAATTATTTAGACAAATACGGTGAAGAATCTTTTGATATTATTACCGCTGTTTTGTCCGATAGAACTATACATAGTGGATTAGTGCGAGCCATGTGTTTCATATATGATATAGAAAAATTGAAATCAACATTTAGAATTACTGGGAGTGGTGCAAAATCTACAATAACTAAATATAATACTCAGTTTAAACAATTTATCGAATTTGTAAAAACAGCAAAGCTTAATAAACGACAAAAAGCTTATTTTGATATACATACTGGCTATTATTGTGTGCGAATTGATGTTGTTGAAGAAAACGACCACGAACCAATTGCTTGTTTGCATAAATATATAGAAACATTTGAAGAATTTGCAAAATATTTAAATTATGATTTTTCCGATTGCGATTTCACATACGCGTTTGACTTGCAAGAAGAAAGCATTTCAAACTATAATGAAAACACGAAATTTCCAATAAAATCAGAAAATCAATTAACAAAAATTATATCAAGTGGTTATGATAGAACAAGCAACAGGTTTTATGTAAAAATTTATTTTCATTCACAAGAGGGTAGATTATATTATTCAATAACAAAAGAGTTTGATTATTTCTTTGAGTTTGTTTCTTTTTTGAATTATGACTTAGCCGATTCGAATTTGATTTTTTGTGATGGTTTGAAAAATCTAACCGACTACTCTAATTTGAATATAGAAAATGCAAAAGTTATTAGTTCAATAAAAGCCAAGGCCGGCACTCTTTTGAAATCGTCTGTTTTGAAAATTGAAGCGGAAAATTATGACAACATAGAAAATAATGAAGCAGAAACTGCCTTGATTTTACAAACCGATAGAACAGAACTGTTAGAAACTGAAACACTAATAAATGATGATAAAGTATATTATATTACTGATTTACATTTAGAGCATCGCTTGAATCACGCGTGCTGTAAAACAAATGAAGATTGTGTATTTGCTATACAAAAAGTAATAGATGCTCTTTTGGATGAAATAAAAACTGAGTCTGGAAAAAGAGAACTGCTTCTAATTGGTGGTGATACAGCATCCAACTTTTGGATTTTTGAATTGTTTGTTAAAACATTAAAAATGTCTATGAAACAAAGGTCCTTATCAGCAAGAGTGATATTTACGTTGGGAAATCATGAGCTTTGGGAGTTTCCGAGTGAAACCGTTGATGTCATAGCAAACAAATACCGTGCGATTCTTTCAGAAAATGAAATGTATTTGTTGCAAAATGAAACGCTATGTGTGTTCGACAACGGAGTGGAGCATTTTTCTTTGGAAATGAGCAAGTCGAAGTTGAAAGAAGCAAGAGCCATCATTTTTGGAGGCATTGGCTTTTCTGGTTGCAACGATAATTTTAATGCAAACAACTGGATTTACAGAAAAACAGTTTCAAGAAATGTTGAAATAGAAGAAAGTAATAAAATAAAAAAAGCATATGAAAATTTATGCGAAATGTTTTCTAACGAACAGATTATAGTGTTCACACATATGCCCTTTGAGGATTGGGCGGGAACCAAAGAAAGGCATGAAAATTACATTTATGTAAGTGGTCATAATCACAGGAATGAATATTATGACGATGGTGTTATTAGAGTGTATTCTGATAATCAAGTTGGTTATTCAAAAGTACAACCGAGATTAAAGTATTTTTATTTTTCATATGAATTTGATTTGTTTGAAGATTATGAAGACGGAATATATGAGATAACAAGAGAAGAATATCGCAATTTTTATAGGGGCAAAAATTTATATTGCAATTGTAATTGTGTCAATGAAATATATTTGTTAAAGAAAAATGGATATTATTGTTTCATTCATAAAAACAAATCTGGAGACTTGGCAATTATGAATGGCGGAAGCAAAAGGACTTTGAAATCAAAAGATGTTAATTATTATTATGACAATATGGAAGTAGCAATCGAGCTGTTGAAAAATCCTTTTGATAAATATTCAAAAGTGCAAAGACAAATATCTAATGTGATAAAGAAAATCGGTGGTACAGGAAAGATACATGGCGCAATTATTGATATTGATTGTTTCAATCATGTTTATTTGAATCCATTTGATCTTTCTGCAACGCCATATTTTGCAACCAGTATTGTTCATAAGATAGTGTTCCCAAATTTGGGGGAGCTTCTTGAAAGTAAGTGTCCTGAATATTATCAAAAGTATGAATTACTTTCACTATCAAATGGTTTAGATTTGATAGTGAAGCCAAATTCGCAATTGCAAAAAACTCCAAAATTATATCTAAATACCGATATTTATTCTGCTTCAAGAGAAATAAAGAAAATGCAAAAACTGAATTCAAACATATTAAGCGTTTGGCCCGAAAACATTAACAACTGCCAAACGAGCGAATCAATTAGTGCACTTGAAAAATCAATTCGGTAAGAACTTTACACAAAACAGTGAAAAAACCACCTTTGCTCAAATGGCAAAGGTGGTTTTTGTTGTTAATAGTTTAATCCCCAATACAAATTTTGCAGGGAGAGTAGCTATGGGAAGTTAGAAAATTGATGTCGCGCGTTTCCACCTTGTTTTCATCCTTTATTCTGTCAGTCTGGTAGCAGGATGGCAGATGGTACGAGCGCGCTTCGGTGTTGACAACGTATAAAACCGAGCCGCCCGGCTCTAAAATTACCTCTTTTTCATCACTGTCGGGTGAGATTTCAAGGTCATACGGGCGTGAGCATGCTGCAAGCATCAAAAGTGATACAATGGCAGCTATTACAAAAATTCGCTTCATATAGTTACATTTCCCAACCGCCGAGCCAAGCGGAGAATTCCTTATATATTTTGTCCATTTCGCCTGTTAGCTCCTCACCGTTAGTAAGCGTATATACGTAATCGTAGTTATCAAATTTTTCAAGATACTGATATTCGCTTGTGTAATTGCCCGAGTTAAGCTCCTCAAGTGCTTTTTGTGCAAGCGCTTCGGCGCGTCTTATATTGATAACCAAATCGCTGAATGCGGTTTTGTCAATTGCTTCGATTTTTGAAACAATACTGTCAAAATAGCCGTCCCTGTATCCGTAATTATACTGTGCGCCGTCCTTCGTTATGAGATTTAAGGCGTCCGTTGGGTATAGGTAATAGCCCTTTACCGTTTGTCCCTGTGAGTTAACGTGGGTGTTTATGAAGTAGGTGTTCCAAGCGCAAAGGAAGTTGACGTAGTCGTACATTTTATATATGTCGTTTATAACGTCACTCTCGGCTAATTTTTGCCAAAGCACAAGCTCGCTTGAAATTTCCTCCGAGGTTAAAACGGAGTAGGTTGCATCAACTATTTTGAAATTGAATTCATAGCCGTATTTGTCGGTGAAAAACTCGTTTTCGCTCGGTGCAACCATAAGCGTGCCCGTTACCTTAATTGCCTGCGCGGTATATTCAAAGGCTTTGTTTTTCTTTGGGTATACCTCCATCGTGTTTGAAAGCTGTGACGTATTAGGCACGCAGAACGGACAGCTTTGGTATGGCAAATTCATCAAGAAAATAAACGAGCCGTCAACGGGCGATGAGGTTGCCATATATCCGTTTATTGTTACGGTTTTTCCGTCTATCGATTTTAAGTAGCTATAATCGGGAGAGGACTTAAAGCTTAATTTTATCGCTTCGCCATTTTCCTTTCCGCAGGAATAAAGCGGCAAAATCAAGATGAGCGCAAAGCAAAATGCAATTATTTTAATAAACTGTTTTTTCATATTTTACCCCGCCATAGAATCTTTTTTGGACATAGCAAGTGTCCAAATGAGTGTTGGAATAATGCTGATTAGGAATACCGATACTAAAATTATAATTTCGGGGAAATAAACGCGCGTAAGGTTCAAAACCACGCCCATTGACGAAACGTAGTCGTTCATCAAAACGAGTAAAATTCTCGACGTCAAAAACGCGACGAAAACCGAGAAAAGACCGATAATTCCGTTTTGAATTAGGTAGAGAAGATTGATTTTTTTCATACTTACGCCAATTAAGCGCATAAGCGAAATTTCCTTAGCCGAATGATACATATTCAGAAGCGTGATAATTGAAATTATCATAATATTCATAACAAGGATAACCGCGCAAAGCACGAAAACTATATATTTCGTGTCGTCTGCGTCGTCAAGCACCTCACGCACCGCGCCCATCGGCGTTATTGCTTGAAGCGTGTGCGCGTTTCCGTCCTCGTCCAAAATAACCTTGCCGTTATATTCGCTTATTATTTGCATAGCAACGGCAGGGTTTTTCGTTTTAAGCAAAACGGCGCAAACCGTTTTTTCGTGTGCATGCTCCTCGTTGCCGCTACCTGTGTGGTCGCCCGAATGCTCGCCATTCTCTATATTGCCACCCTCCGTATTTCCACCGTCAACGTTTTCTTCACCATGTCCGTCGTCAACGTGTGAAGATGTATGTTCATCCGTTCCGCCGTGGTCGTGTACCTCCCAAAGCGTACGGTACTGTGTGAAAACAACGTTATCAAAGGTGGAATTTGTCTTTTCCAAAATTCCAACAACCGTAAGCGGTGTCTCGTGTGCCTCAATAGATGATGCGGAGTGGCTCGTCCTTATTTCATCACCGATTTTAAGCCCGTTTCTTGATGCCACATTCGCACCAACGACGACCTGCATAGAGCCGAAATCGTCAAACATTTCTCCGTCCTTTAATTTAAGCAGCGCACCGTCCTTTTTTAAGTAGTCAGTCGTTGTGCCGATAACGTTTGCGCCGTTATAGTTGTCCGCCATAGAAAACGGTACGGCAAGAGTTACGCGCGCATCGCTTGAAAGAGAGGAAACGACGGAGAAGGGAATTGTGCCAACAGGCTTGTCTGTGAAATACATCGTGTTCATCGCAAGCTGAGTTTCACTGCCCGACGGACCTACTATTACTGAATACCACATTGCGTTTTCGGTAATGCCGTCACTTACCTGTGTGGAAACGTTAAAGGCAAGCACCGCAACCGATGAGGAAATTATAATTGAAAGCACGATAAGAATTATCTGTACCTTCTTTATTGCCATATTTTTAAGTGCGAATTTAAGCATTTTGGGTGTCCTCCTTCACTATATCACGTCTGCCGCTTGTTATCTCGTTCATATCAATAACAACGTCGAAATATTTTGAAAGACGCTCGTCATGCGTAACCGCAATTAAGGTTTTATTAGAGCTTGCGCCAACAAGTTCCTTAATTACCTCCTCGCCTATTGCGAAATTTAAGTTTCCCGTCGGCTCGTCAGCTAATATAATTTCAGGCTTTTTAACAAGAGCGCGCGCAATTGCCACACGTTGCTTTTGTCCACCCGAAAGATGCTTGATTTTACTGTTTTTCTTTTCTAAAATGCCAAGCTCTGAAAGAATTTTCGGTGCTTCGTCCGTCTTAATTCCTTCAAGCCTTAATATATTTATGTTGTCCATAACGGTCATTTCCTCGATAAGCTTGAAATCTTGGAAAATGTAGCCGATTTTTTCTATTCTGAATCTGTCCCTTTTCTTTTGGCTCGCCTCGGTCATAACCTCGCCGTCGATAGTAACCGTGCCCTCTGTTGGCGATAAAATGCCTGCGATAATATTAAGCAGCGTTGATTTGCCGCAGCCGGACGCGCCAAGGAGCATATACGATTTGCCGCTTTCAAAGGTGACGTCCTTATATTCAATTACAGTTTCGTTTTGAAACTGTTTTTTCAAATTTTTAATTTCAATCATAAAAAAGCCCTCCAAAAAATGCGAAAATAACGCGCATAAGCGCGCAAAAAGACTAAGGGCAAAAAGCCCCTTTCCCTTTTGTTTACGCATCAATCGGAAAGCTTAACCTTAAATTTTACAGGTGTAAACGATGCAAAAGCTCCTTCGCCCGCGCTAAGGAAATAAAACAAAGCGGCAAATGCAATAAGTGGAGCTATGCAGGCACACAAAACGGGAATAAAAAGCTCGCGTACATGCTCGGATTGATATGCACAAACGGAACAAAATCCCCCGTGGTCGCAGCAGTGCGTGCCAAACGTAAGAGCGGAGAAAACAATCACAAAAATAGAAGCTATAATTAAAAGCGCTATGGCGCGTGTTAGTAAAGCTCTGCTTTTCATCGTTTTCTCTCTCCTTCTTTTATTATTTTGCGGCAGTCACGCCATCGAAATATTCAACCAAAAATTCCTTTACCGCACCGTCGTATTTTTCGGGGTCGGTTGGGCGCAGATGTGAGTGCTTGCCATGCTCAAACCAAACGATTTTCTTGTTGTCGTGCGGAATTTTAGAATAAAGCAAATCTGCCATATAAGGCAGGGAATAGCGGTCCTCCTTACTGTGTATAAAGAGGATAGGCTTCGTTAGCTTGTCAATGAAATCGACGTTGCCGTATCTCATAGAATGTCCCGTTGCAAGCTTAAATGATAGGTCTGCGGCGTACATCGTTGGGAATGCGGGCTGCTTGAACTTCTTTGTTAAGTGGTTGTTGAAGCTATCAGCAAAGCGAGTGTACATTCCGTCGGCAATCATGCCGTTTAGGTAGTCGGGGCAATCCTTACTGATAAGCGCCTGCAAGCAGCACGACGAGCCGATGCAAACACCGTGCAAAACAATGCTCTTAACACCAAATTCGCTATGCAAAAGCTCCGCCCATTTAATAAGGTCCTTATGCTCCTCAAAGCCGAGGTTATTGTATTTTCCGTCGCTTTTTCCGTGCGCTCTTTGGTCAAAAACAAAGACGTTAAAGCCCCAGTCACGGTACGGCTGAGTGAAATAGTAGCCGTAGTTCGATGCTTCCGTTCTGCCCGACACGAAAATCACCGCGCGGTCAAATCCGAAATCAAAATACTCACCGTAAAGGTTTAAGCCGTCGTTTATAATATGTAAATCCTTTTTATATTGCTTGTTTTCCTCAAGCCAAAGCGCACCCACTTGATAAATCATTTGGGTTGTGGGGTTTTTAGCGCCCGCGCCGTGTGTCCATTTCGTCTTTTTGGTTCTTGTCAGTACGGCGTATCTTAAAACAAATCCGGCAACGGTGTACCAAATCATATATATAATAAAGCCGAGCGTCGCTAAGCCGAGCAAAACAAGAGCGATGAAAAGCGCGATGCCAAGTTTTGTGTCAAACATTCTATTCTCCTTGAAAATTAAAGGCGGATAGATTTTAGCTCTGCCGCCTTTTTAACTGTTTTATTCAAATGAAATTACTATATCGTAAAACTCGTCGTCGGTTTCAACGGTAACAAGCTCGGTATAGATATAGCTTTCTGAAACAAAGGACGAAATTTCATCAACCGTGTCAGAGGAAAGCTTGCCACTTACAAAAAGCGTTATAACGTCGCGCTCGCCCTCGTCCATTACCTTTTTGATTGCTTCACAGCAAACGGATGTGTGCTCAGCTCCGACAGAGAGAAGCTTTTCTCCCGTGAAAGCAAAAAGCTCACCCATTTTTATTTCCTGTCCGTCAAAAACGGATTCCTTAACAGACGGCGAAACGGTAACGGTTTTGATGTTATCTAAAATTTCGTTTATTGCTTCCTCAACCGCATCGTGGTCATTTTCTGAAAAATCTATCATCGGCAAGCAGGAATAGCATTCTGTGTCCGATTTTGAATTTATAACAACTATGTTCGCCTTGCTATAAAGCTTAGCTGCCTGCTGTGCGGAAAGATACGTGTTTTTGCCGTTTGAGAAAACGAATATTGTTTTCGTTGAGGCTTTCTTAAACGCATCAACAAAATCCGAGGCTGACGGTGGGCAAAGGCGATCACCTAAAATAACGATGTCCGCGCCCATATTTATGAAGCAATCCTTCATCGAGGTGTCGTGTGCAACGCAAAGCACGGAGAAGGAGCCTTTAGGCGCGTCTTGATAAACGCTAACGCCCGTGTGTGGCTTGCTATCCTTTAATTCGTTGTGCTGTACGCTCATATTTTCAACCTTAACGGTTAAAAATTCACCGTATTTGTGGCCGAGGGCGAAAACCTCCTCGGGCTCCTTTGTATGAATATGAATTTTAACCTTACCGTCGTTAAACGATGTAACTATTGAGTCGCCAAGATCGGAAAGCTTGTCAACGAAGGCTTGGTAGCTGAAGCGCTTTTTACCCTTCAAAATTTGAAGCAAAAGCTCCGTGCAATAGCCAAAATCAAAAACGGAGTCCTCGTTATAAAGCGAGTAGTCAATTGACTGTGCCGTTATTTGCTCGCCGCCAACCGCTCTTAATTCGAGCTTTTCGCCATTTAAGTACTTGACAATACCCTCGAAAATGTAAACAAGACCTGCTCCACCCGAGTCAACAACGCCTGCCGATTTAAGTATAGGCAATAGCTCGGGAGTTTTTTCGAGTGAGCTTTTAGCTCTTTTGAGAAGAGAAGCGAAAATTTCGTCAACGGTTTCTATTTTTCCGCTTGAAATCTTTTTCGCGGTATACTCGCATGATTCGCGCATAACGGTAAGAATTGTACCCTCAGCGGGGTTTGAAACCGCACTGTAAGCACACTTGACACCCTTTTTAAGCGCGATGCAAAATGCAAACGTGTCCGCCTCGTCAAGTGCAGAGAAGCACTCTGCGAAGCCCTTGAAAAACTGAGAAAGAATAACGCCTGAGTTTCCTCTTGCGCCGTAAACTATGGCTTGTGCAAATTTTCTTGCGTTTTCGCTGAGCCGCTTTCCCTCCTCCATAGCGGAAAATCCGTTTTTGAGGGTCAGCACCATATTAGTTCCCGTGTCACCGTCGGGCACAGGGAAAACGTTGAGAGCGTTAACCTCGTCACGGTTGTTGGCAAGGTTAATAATTCCGTATTCAAGCATTTCACGGAAGCGCTGTCCGTTTATTACGTAAGTCATAAAAAGTCCTATCTAATTATTTTCCAATGATTTTATTCATAATTTCCTTTTCAACTGAAAGGTCAGCTGAAATAGGATCACCAAGGTAGTAAACGCCAATCATACCCGGACCAATGTTGCCGCCGCACGCGGAAAATACGTCCGAAACGTAAACCTTCTTTGGGTTTAATGCAAGGAGCTTTTCCTTCAAGCTCTCGGCGTATTGCTCTCTGTTTGAGTGTGCGATAAACAAAATTTGGTTTTCTATATTCGTTGCGGTTTCTGTAATATACTTAACTGTAATATCAAACGCCTTGTTAATGCCCTTTGCCTTTGTAAGCACGGTTGTGTAGCCGTCCGCGTTACAGTCACCCATAGGCTTAACGCCTGCAAAGCTGCCGAAAATAGCCTTACCCATTGAAATTCTGCCACGGCGTGCAATGAAAATAAGGTCGTCGATAGGGCCCATTTGGTGAACCTTAACCTTGTTTTCTTCAAGCCAAGCGATAATTTCGTCAAAGCTCTTGCCCTCGTTCTTCATCTTAAAGGCGTAGTATGTAAGCAAGCCGATAGCGCCCGACATACGGTATGAGTCAACGCAGGAAATCTTTGCGTTCGGATAGTTCTTTATAACCTCATTTGCCGCGTTCTTTGCAAAATTGTAGGTTGATGAAATCTTTGAGGAAAGAGAAATTGAGATAACTCCGATATCCTCCTTCGCGTATTTCTCAAAAGCGTCGTAAAATTCCGCAGGGGACGGTGGCGCTGTTGTAACCTTCATTTTCTTGTTGGAAAGTATTTTGTAATATTCCTCGCGTGAAATTTCGCTCCAATCAAGCTTTGTGATAATATCGCGGCCGTCGCTGAAATGCGCGTGTCCGGGAATATATTCAACCATTTTTACGTCATCTCTTGCTTCCTTGCAAAGGTCACAGGTTGAGTCAGCCAAAATAACGAAATCCTTCATAAATTAAACCTCTCATCTCAATTTATTTTATAATCTATGCGCTAATTAAGCGTTTGGTGTGAATTTTTTGAAAAACGCATAGCCAATCGACACGGAAAAACAAAAAAACACAAAATCTCACATATATTATAATAATATGCGCACGAAAAGTCAATAGGTTAAGATATAATTGTACATACAAAAATTTAACAAAAAAATAAAATTTTAGAAAGACAAACTTAACAATATGTTAAAAAGATGAGAAAGTCACTTAAAAAAGGAGCGACCTATTGCATAGAGAAAAACGGTGTGGTATAATAAGCAAGGAAATCCATATTATCAAAGGAGAAATAAAATGGAAAAGGTTTTGTTTCCTTACGGAAAGGAAGAAATAGAATATTCGTTTGGAGAGGAGCTTTTGGGAGTGCTTGAGTCCTCAATTAACGAATACGACCCGAAAATGGGAGAGGGCGAGCTTGTTTTGGAGGCGATGAAATCACCGACGGGCACAAAAAAGCTTAGCGAGCTTGCCGTGGGTAAGGAAAATATCGTTATTATAGCCTCTGACCACACGCGCCCCGTGCCGAGCAAATTTATCATTCCGCCAATGCTTAAGGAAATAAGAGAAGGAAGCCCGAACGCAAAAATAACGATTTTGATTGCCACAGGCTGTCACAGAGGTACAACTAAGGATGAGCTACGCGCAAAATTCGGTGACGAAATCGTAGATAACGAGTATATTTACGTGCACGATTGTGATGAAACGGAAAACCTCGTTGATATAGGTGTTTTGCCGTCGGGCGGCAGATGCGAAATCAGCAAAATTGCAACCGATGCCGACCTTTTGGTTGCCGAGGGCTTTATCGAGCCTCACTTCTTTGCAGGATATAGCGGCGGCAGAAAGAGCGTTTTGCCGGGAGTATCATCGCGCGCAACCGTGCTTGCAAACCATTGCTCCGAATTTATCGCGCATGAAAATGCAAGAACGGGCGTTCTTAACGGCAACCCCATTCACGAGGATATGATTTGGGCGGCTAAGGAAGCGAAGCTTGCTTACATAGTAAACGTAGTCCTCAACTCGAAAAAAGAGGTTATCTATGCCGTGGCAGGTGACTGCGAGGCGGCGCACAAGAAGGGAACAGATTTTCTTTCCTCGCTTTGCGGCGCAAGGGCTAAGGAAGCCGATATCGTAATTTCCACAAACGGCGGATATCCACTTGACCAAAACGTATATCAGGCTGTTAAGGGAATGACCGCGGCGGAAGCAACCGTGAAAAAGGGTGGCGTAATAATTATGCTTGCCAAATCAAACGACGGCATCGGCGGCGACCATTTCTATCATCAGCTTGCCGACGAGGAAAATATTCAAAAAACGATGGACACCTTCCTCTCACGCAAAAGATCGGAGACCGTGCCCGACCAATGGCAAACGCAAATTTTGCTTCGCGTCCTCATGCACGCAAGCGTTGTATACGTGTCGGATATGGATGCTGAAACGATTGAAAAAATGCATATGACCCCTGCGAAAACACTCGACGAGGCAATAAAAAAAGCCAAGGAAATCCTTGACACAAAATCACCGAAAATCGTTGCTATCCCCGATGGAGTGTCTGTAATTGTGCAAAAATAAAGAGGACCGACACATTAAGGCATAACATGAAAAACAGACACAGGGTAGACTAAAATACAAAAAGTGGCTGACATATTAAGGCGTAACCCTGAAAAATAGACACAGGGTGACACAAAATACAAAAAATCCGACCGTGAGGTCGGATTTTTGCATTTATAATGTTTTTGAAGGGGGACGTCCTCAACGCCTGTTTGGCGTCCTCGTCATCCCGTTATTTTGCTTCGTGTTGGTTCAAAGGAAAATACTCAACCTTGATGAGCATATAGGAAAGATATCGGTTTCTCTCAATGTTGCTTCTTCTGCGCTTGAAGAAAAAGATGTCAACTGCCTCCCAAAGAAAGACCCACGCCGCAATATCTATCATTTCCGACCAAATATGTGTGTCCACCCAAAACGCAAGCAAAAGCGCAAAGGCGCCTGCAAGAGTCAGCAAAATAAATATTATCGAGTTGAAGCGAAGCTCACTTTTGCTCGCAATATAATGCTGGGCGTAATATTCGCGGATGGCGTTTTCATAAACAACCTTCTCGCCGTCGTCTATGCAATTGCTATGTATTCTCAAGGTGAATTGCTGCTTGGGCTTGAAATAGCTCGTGCTGTCCTCTATAAAATCAGCCACGTCCGAACTAATAACCGGAGTAGTATGCTTGGAATAGGGGGACAAAAATTCGCTGTCATCCTTTATCGACATATCGATTATTGCTCTGCCGTCAGAGTCGTAGCTTGCACGCTCCTTTGCCCATTTTTTGTTCATTTTTCGTTTTGCTAAACGAAAGCTTGATTTATCGTTCATTTTCAGCCCTTAAAGTCAATCGTTGCCTTAAATTCGGTGTTGTCACCGTTTAAGGTGTAGTCAAGGAGATAGCAAACCTTGTTGTGGTTGCCGTTTTCGTCGGGTAAGAAGTCAACAAACGGCTGTTCAACAATATTTAAGGTTGCGTCGCACTCGCAAATTACGCGCACGTCCTCGATGTAAGCAATATTGCCCTCAACGCGTGGCTTAATTCTTGAAACAAATCTTTCGGTGATAACCGCCTTTTCGCTAAACTCGTATGAGTCGTGAATACCGATTGAGTCATCCTCCATTTTGAAGCGTCTTTCCGCTTTTTTGAGGGAGATGTGTACGTTTTTCACGTCATATCCGTGGGTAAAGTCCATATAAAGCTCTTTTGTGTCCTTGTTGTAAACGGCTCTTGCTTTGCCCTCCCAGTCACCGCCTTGACCCTTTCCGTTAAAGTAAGGAACGTTGTGGGAGAATGATGACGGCTGGAAGTACGTGTTTCTTTCCTTGCCGAAATAGCCTGGCCAGTTGCCTGGACCTATGTAGCCGAAGTCGCAGAAAATTTGCTTGTTGTGACGTGCAAGAATGAACGAGCCAACGTCCTGGTGGTTGTGGCTTTCCCATTGATTTCCACCCTTCAAAATAAAGCCGTAGTCGTCTGTGCGCTTTGTAAAGAAGCTTGATTCGTTAGCAAAATATTCACAATTCGGAAGCTCGTTAGAAACGTACTCGGGGTTATAATATACGGTCGAGCGTACCGCAAACGCCCAGTGACAGTATGCAACAATTGTTGCTTGCTCCAAAGGAAGCTTGTCAATCTCATCGCCGTAGAAATTCTTCATCATATGAGGCAAGCCTACCCAATATCCCTCGCGTGCGTTAACGTCGCTGAAGTTGGCAAGCACGTTTGGTTGAAGGTGCATTTTTTGCATAAACTGTGCAATTGCTTTAACCTTAGGATTTTTGAGCCAATCGTATTCACCGTTTGAAAATTCGCGAAGGAGTGTCGCGTAAACGGCAAAAAATCCAAATCCAAAGCCCCAATATGCCGTGCCCTCAACGCACATTCCGTCCTCGTCGTAGCTGTCAAGATAGCATTGCATAGCTGCTTCAAGACGTGGGAGCTGACGCTTGAATTCCTCGGGGTCCTCGTACATAATTGCACCGCCAACCGCGCCTGCACAAACGGCAGTCCAGTTGTTGTTGTGCGTTTCCCAGAAGAATTTTCTTGTCTTAAACGGCTCAATTGTGTGGCGTCTTATCTCGTATGAAATTCTGTCGTTAAGAAGCTTAGGGAAGCGGTCCTTGAAAATATATCTTACCTCTGCCATTGAAAAGGCAAGGGAAGCCGCGAAAATATCAATAAGACCTGGGTCAAAGTCCTGTGGAGTTCTGTCATAGTAGCTGTTGTAGTGACCGAGCGGCGCCCAGGTGTATTCGTTACAAATTTCCCAAACGGTTTCAACGAGCGAACGGTAGTATTCCTCGTTCTCGGGGTAAATTAGCGACATAAGCGCACTCGATTGAAGCTGACGGAACGTGTCCGAGCCTTGGCCGCCCTTAGCATTAGGAAATTCTAAAACCTCCCAAGCATCACGCGCACGCGGTCTTTTCTTAAATGCGTTGTCGTAATCCTTCTTAATTTCCTCTCTGTGGCGCGCGTAAGCCGCATCGTTTCTTACTCTTTCCCAAACTTTTGGGTCTTTTACAATATCAAACATAGCTTTCTCCTTAGGGCATATTCTTTCTATCGCCCGATAGCTTAATGATACCACACTCGCACGTGTATTTCAATATTAAAAGGAAAAAATTGTTGTGTTTTTAGGCATTGCGCTAACCAAAAACATTTAAGCAATAGTAACTATTCAAAAAAACTTTCATTTTGTGAAAATTTTACTTGACAATCGGTGATTTTAAGAGTATAATAACAATGCATTGGGGATTTGTGTAAAGGTAGCACAGCAGACTCTGACTCTGTATGTCTGGGTTCGAATCCTAGATCCCCAGCCAAAAAATTCGACAAGTTTCGACTTGTCGAATTTTTTTATCCAAGCCGCAGGCTTGGCATATCATCACGACGCAGTCGTGGATATCATCAGCCCTTTTGGGGCTGTATCTCATCACGCTTTAGCGTGCATCTATCTGCGGCTTGATGATATTCAACACTTCGTGTTGATGATATACAAGGCTTACGCCTTGATGATATACACTCCTTCGGCGTGATTTTGCGTTTGGGTTCGAATCCTAGATCCCCAGCCAAGCGCCAAGCCACTCGTATGAGTGGCTTTTTTGTTTTTGGGCGTAGTATTAGGCATAAAAGCTTGAATTTTTTCTAAAACGGTTGAACAAGCAGTGGGGAAATGGTATAATGAAATAAATTCAGCTTGCGAGGAGAGAATATGAAGAAAATAAATTTCAATCGCGGATGGCAATTTTGCTTAAACGACGGTAAAGACTGGGACAAGGCGTTTGAGGGAGAATGTATCGTTGATTTGCCTCACGACTTTTCGATAATTCAAGAAAGAAGCGCACATGCACCAAGTGGAGCATCGGGCGGATTTTTTATGTGTGGCGTCGGTAAATATCAAAAGAGCTTTAGGGCTAAGAAGAACAAAAAATATTTTCTTATGTGCGATGGTGCATTTGGTATAACAGATGTTTTTGTAAACGCCAATATCGCCAAAACAAACGCCTTCGGCTACAATAGTTTCCTTGTTGATATGACGAAATATCTTAGATATGATAAGGAAAACGAGGTGTTGATTAGAGTAAACAACAATATGCAGCCTAATGCGCGTTGGTATGCCGGCTCAGGCTTATATAGGGATGTGTTTCTGTGTGAATGTGATAGAGAGTTTATTTATCCAAGTGGCACATTCGTTACAACAAAATACATACTTGATAACACTGCTTATCTTGAAGCTGAGACTATAATTGTCGCTGACAGGGAATGTGAAGCAACTGTTGAATTTGAGGCTTTGGAAGAAAAAAATCGCGACCCTGTGTCGAAAATAACAAAAGAAGTGCTTTTAAGTGTGGGTGAAAACAAGATACGCACGCTTATGCAAATTGAAAATTGCAAGACGTGGAGCGTTGATGCGCCAAATCTCTATAAAATCAAGACAACGCTTAAAACGGACAAGTCGACCGACAGGGACGAAAGCACCTTCGGTATAAGAACCATTCTGCTCGACAGCAAGCGTGGGCTACTTATAAATGGCAAAAGTGTGAAGTTTCGCGGTGGGTGTATTCATCACGATCAAGGTATCGTGGGTTCAGCAGTTTATCCCGAAACCGAGTATAGACGCATAGCAAAATTAAAAGAAGCTGGATTTAATTCTGTTCGTCTGTCGCACAATCCGCAATCACCATATCTCTACGAGGCATGTGACCGTCTTGGTATGCTTGTCATAGACGAGCTTTTTGACTATTGGAGTGAAGGCAAAAAGCAGGATGATTTTCATCCGTTTTTCCTTGACAACTTCGAAAATTGGACGAAAGAAATTATCCTTAAAAACAGAAACCATCCGTCTATTGTTATGTGGTCGACAGGTAACGAAATTCCACAAAAAACAGGCAGAGGTGAGGGATATCAAATAGCAAATAAAATTGCCGAAAATGTGAGAAATTTAGACACATCACGCCCTATAACGCACGCGTTGTGCAGCCTTTGGGATGATAGTGAGGAGTACGAGCTTGAAAAAGCACAAAATGATTTTTCGGCTGATAAAATGGACTATTTTGCTAAGAAAACCGCAATAACTGCGGACACCTGTGATTTAATTGGGTATAACTACCTTGAATATCGTCTTGAAAAAGACCTTGTCCGCTTTCCGAATAGATTGTTCATAAACACTGAAACCTTTCCAATGGAAGCGTACAGAACTATTAAGCAGCAGCTTGCAAACCCAAGAATTTTGGGCGACTACGTGTGGACGGCTTGGGATTATTTTGGCGAAACGGGCATTGGTCACGTTGAGTATAACGAAAAACGTGGTGACTTTTTGCTTCCTTTCCCATACCATATTGCAAACTGTGGCGATATTGATATTATTGGCATTCGCAAGCCACAATCGTATTTCCGCGAAATTGCTTGGGGACTTCGAAAAGCTCCTTATGTAGCAGTGCGCCATCCAAAGTTGTTTAATACACCATATTATATCAGCGGTTGGGGATTTTATGAGTGTGAGGAAAGCTGGTGCTTTGATGGATATGAGGGTAAAATGGCAAAGGCTTATGTTTTTGCAGATGCAAACGAGGTTGCGCTTTTTGCAAATGGTAAGGAAGTGGATAGAAAGCAAGAAACAAGCGATGGAGTGTATGAATTTGATGTAATTTATACTCCGGGTGAGATAAAGGCGATTGCTTATAAGAATGGTGAAATTATCGGCACTCACAAAATAAATACAGAAGGAAAAGCGGAAAAGCTTTGCTTGAAAAAAGAGAAGAATTACATTAAAGGTGCAAAAAATCAGGACAGAGAGTTAATCTATGTTATGTGTGAAGCACAGGACAAAAATGGCGCACGCGCGAGCTGGAATGAAACAGAGGTTGCTTACACCATAGAGGGTGGGAAAATTCTTGGTGCTGGAAGCGGTCAGCTTGATACCTGTGAGCGCTACTGTGATACGGCACATAAGCTCTATCGTGGCAGAACATTGATTGCGGTTTTGGTTGAACGCGATGCGAAAAACGTTGTTTTGTATGCAAAATCAAACGAGCTTGGAGAAGCGAAAATTCAAGTGAAATGAAATTTGGAACCACCCTGTGTCTAAAAAACGCTTGAAATTGTGCTTGTTATTTGATATAATAATGTATATAAACGCAGTGGGGGGAGAAAGATATGGTTAAAAAAAGAAAGAAAATTATAAAAATCGTGTCAATAGTGATAGCATGCTTTTTGATTTCTATACCAACTGTTATTTTGCCTCTTTCTACCGTTATTGTTTATGAGGGTATTTTCTCAATGCGCTTTGAAACTAAAAGCTATCTGAAGATGGATGTGTCTGATTTTGACGGCTTGCAGGTGGAAGAAAGCAATTTTGAGTCTGACGTTACCTTGGCAGGCTATAAATATTCACGCGAGGGCGAAAAAACGGGCGTTGTGATTATCGCTCACGGCTACGGCGACGGCGGACATAATAAGTTTTTGCCGTATATTAGCGAGCTGACAAAGCAAGGGCTTTACGTTTTTGCCTACGACGCACAGGGTAATGACGGTAGCGAGGGACGCGCCGTGACAGGCTTTCCACAGGGAATTATAGACCTTGATAACGCAATTTCGCATGTGAAAGAAATAGAGGAATACGAGGGCTTGCCCATTATGCTCTTTGCCCATTCGTGGGGAGCATATTCCGCGGGCAACGTGCTTAATTTGCACCCCGAGGTGTCAGCCTGTGTCTTGGTTTCGGGGTTTAATGAGAGTGAGGACATGCTCGCGCAGTACCCGAGAATGGCACTTGGCAAGCTTGTTGACGTTGTGCTTTTGCCGTACGTTACGCTATATGAAAGATTGAAATTTGGCAAGGAATACGCAAATATAAGTGCCGCGGACGGAATGGAAAAAACAGATGCAAAAATCCTTATCGTGCATAGCAGAGATGACAAGCGCGTTCCAATAGAATTTGGCTATGATATATATATTGAAGAGTTTGAAAACGATGCACGCTTTGAATTTTTGGAGTATGAAAACAAGGGGCATAAGGAGCTTTTATATTCCGAGACAGCGGTTGAATATCAGCGTGAAATTGAAAAAAGCTACCGTGAGTACCTAAGCCAAGAGGGCAAGCGCGATACAAAGAAAAACCGCACCGAATTTATGGAAAAAAACCTCAACCCGTGTCTGTATTACGCACCAAGTGAGGAAATTTTGCAAAAAATGATAGCGTTGTTTAGAAACGTATAAGTTGACAGAATAAACACACCCGTAGGGGCGATTCACGAATCGCCCACAAAAAGGTAAAATATGGAGAAAGAATACCCAAAACGAAAGAAGAACAGATGGACGGGCTATGATTACAGTACGAACGGCGCATATTTCATAACGCTATGTACGAATAAGCGTAAACAAACGTTGTCGCATGTAGTATCATCGCCAGATGAAAATTCAAGCATCGTAGGGGCGATTCACGAATCGCCCGAATTGACCCCAAAAGGAAAAATTGTCGAAAATATTTTGAAAAATTTGCCACCCCATTTGAATTCAATAATTGAACAATACGTAATAATGCCTAATCACATACATATGGTTGTTTTCGTGTGTAATGAAGAACGGGCGATTCGTGAATCGCCCCTACAGGGACGGTCGGTGATTTCAAAGGTTGTCGGTTACATTAAAATGAATGCGTCAAAAAAGATTCACAAAGAATTTGGGACAGAACAGGTTTTCCAACGTTCATATTATGACCACGTTATTAGGAATAGAGATGAATACGAAAAGATTTCAAAATACATATATGAAAATCCGGCAAATTGGCAAAAAGATGATTTATACGTGGAATAAACGCAAAAATGTTGAGTTTTCGCGTTTTTTTTATTTACCCACAAACACACCCGTAGGGGCGATTCACGAATCGCCCGTAAATACGGAAACGCATCGAACAAAACGGGTCATTCGTGAATGACCCCTACGCAATTAAA
>JBGVIN010000008.1:0-10005 GCA_045123255.1 Eubacteriales bacterium | reverse complement strand
ATCTACCTCTTATCCCTTTGATAGGTGTACTTTAATTTTTTAAGTATATTCGATTTATCAAGTGAGGTTTTGATTTTTGAAGATAAAAACTTAAACTCAAACGAAAAATCGTCAATTTCATCAATTGAAACAATATTAAGCTCTCTAAACACCTTAATTATAGTCTTTATTTTCGTATAATTATAATTCGGCTCAATATCAAAAGCCCTGCGCTTATTATAATCGCTAATATCGTCAAGAAGCTTTAAGTAGCGATAATAGCTTTTTCCGTATCTTGCGCTCGTCTGCAAATATTGATATACGTAGCCAAACTCATCCCTTGACGGAATAATATCATCAGCGCTAAGAGTGGTTTCACCGCTTTTGACTCCGCAGTATTCGCTATCAAGCCTTGCTTCAAGCTCACGCGTCGTTTGGCTAAGCCTAATATCCTTGATATTAACCTGCAAGGACTCAATACCGTTAAACTCGTTTATATCAATTGTATATGCAATATCAACCGTATCGCCCCAGGTTAAATCAAGCTCGGCAGGTGTCTTTGAAAACAGCATTGAGTTGATTTTTTTCTTTTCACATTCGAGCGTGAGCTTCAAGTGCCTGTTCATACCGACAGGTGTAATTCCCGTAAGAGTAAGCCCGTATGAAGCAAAAACAGGCGTTGGATTTGAAACGCCGTACGGCTCAAGGTGAGAAATTTCTCTTGCAAGTGACAAGGAAAGCTCGTCAAACGCAATTTCATAATCGATATTAAGATTATTTTGAGGAAGCACGTTCTTAAAATATTCTCGTGCATACTCGTTTATTCTTTCCTTGAAAAGCGGAAGGTTCTTACGCTTGATGCTAAGTCCTGCGGCAAGCTCGTGTCCACCGTATTTTTCAAGCAAATCAGAGCAATAATTAAGTGCGCCAACGAGGTTCATACCGCCTACGCTTCTACCTGAGCCCTTGCCTATTGCCTCGGGAGAGGTTGGGTCCTCGTTGTCCTCAAAGGTAATCAAAATTGACGGCAAATAATACCTCTCGGAAACTCTTGATGAAACAATACCGATAACGCCACTGTTCCAAGTATTTCCGTCAAGCACCAAAATGCCCTTGTCCTTATATTCATCGCCGTTTTCAACGCATGCGTACGCCTCGTCAGCGATGAGGTTTTCCATATGCTGTCTTTCCTTGTTATACTCGCAAAGCCTTTCAGCCAAAATTTTTGCGCGTTGAGTGTCCGTTTCGAGAAATAGCTGTACTGCGTGGTCGGCAATTGCAATTCTACCCGCGGCATTGATACGCGGAGCAACGGTAAAGCCAACAAAGCCTGAGCTAATCTTTTTAGTGCCCCTTTGCTTAACGCTCTTACCTTCTCCGTTTTTACAAACGTCAATTAGCTCTCTTAAACCAACGTTTTTGGTCTTTTCAGCAATAGCAAGTCCCAAGGAAATTATAATTCTGTTTTCATCTATAACGGGCATAACGTCCGCAACCGTGCCTATTGCGGCAAGGTCGGAATAGCTATACGCAACTTTTCTTGTTGCATCAGTTATGCTAATATTTTCAAGAGTAGCCTCAAGCGCACAAAGCAGCTTAAAAGCAACGCCAACGCCTGCCAAATTCGCAAACGGATACGTTGTATCGTGTCTTTTCGGGTTAATAACCGCAACCGCATTCGGCAGCTCGTCCGTGCATTCGTGGTGGTCGGTAACAACGACGTCAATTCCGAGCGTCTGTGCATAATTAACCTCGTTTAAGGCGGTTACACCCGTATCAACGGTAATAATAAGCGTTGTGCCGCGCGCCAATAAGGTGTCGATTGCCTCGCTTGAAACACCGTAGCCCTCGCCCTTACGCGACGGAATATAGTAGTCAACGCTTGCACCCTTACTTTTTAGGTATAGGTAAAGAATGCTCACAGATGTTACTCCGTCAACGTCATAGTCACCGTATATCGTTATTTTTTCCCCTTTATTTATTGCACGTACAATGCGCGCGCAAGCCAAATCCATTCCGTTAAACAAAAAGGGGTCGTGTAAAATTTCTTGACTTTTTTCAAGAAACTCCTTTGCGTCACTCGGCTCAGTAAAACCGCGATTATATATAAGTGCCGCAAGGGTTTTCGAGCAACCGATTTCTGCGGCAATTCTTAAAACCGCCGCTTCGTCAAGCTCCCTTGTTACCCATATCTTATTTTTAATTTTTTCCATATTGTCCTTTATTAAGTATTGATAGCGCAACGTTAATTCCGTCAACCGCCGCGCTCATAATTCCGCCTGCATATCCTGCGCCCTCACCGCACGGATAAACGTTTTTATCGTTTAGCATATAGTATCCCTCGGTACGCAAAATGCGTATAGGTGATGAGGTTCTCGTTTCAACGCCTGTCAAAACAACGTCGTCTGCATCATAACCCGCAATTTTTTGACCGAATTTTCTAAATCCGAGCTTTAAGTAATCACAAACAAACGAGGGTAAAATTTTGTTTATGTCGGCAAGTTCAAAAAATCCGTCCATATAAGTGGGCGCAATTCTTTTCGGCTCGTGTTTTGCTCTTTCAAGGTAAAAATCCTTCATTGTCTGAACAGGGGCGCGATAAGTGCCGCCTGCTGCTAAAAACGCTTTTCTTTCAAGATTTCTTTGAAATTCAATAGCGCTATTGGGAGTGCTTCCGTAGTCCTCACGGTTAATTTGAACAACAATTGCGGAGTTTGCATTTTTTCCGTTTCGTGCATAGTTGCTCATTCCGTTTACAACAACTGTGTTTTCTTCACTCTGAGACGCAACAACCGTGCCGCCAGGGCACATACAGAAGGAATATACTCCTCTTTGGTTCTCGCGGTGTGAAATTTTATATGAAGCCGCACCGAGAATAGGCGCAGAATCGCCGTACATCGCGTTATTTATATCGCTTTGCAAATGCTCTACGCGTACGCCGACAGAAAAGGGCTTGGCTTCAATAGGAGCGCCCTTTGCCATAAGATATGAATAGGTATCTCGCGCACTGTGACCTATTGCCAAAACGAGCGATGAATATTCAAAATTGCCGCCCGTTGTATAAGCAACACCGTTATCATATGATAAAAGCTTGGTGTTATAGAATATTTTTCCGCCAAGACGTGTAATTTCATTATCAATATTTTTAACCACGGTACGCAAAATGTCCGTGCCGATATGAGGCTTTGCGTTATAGCAAATTTCCTCGGGCGCGCCAAAATCGTAAAATGATTTTAAGACAAAGTCACACTTCGGGTCGTTTATAAGAGTGTTTAGCTTACCGTCGGAAAACGTGCCTGCACCTCCTGCACCGAACTGAACGTTGGTATCAAGATTGAGCTTTCTTTCCTTATGAAATTTTTCAACGCATAGAACGCGCGTGTCAACGTCTGCCCCTCGCTCAATTACTATGGGATTAAGTCCTGCGCGTGCAAGCGCAAGCGCGCAAAACATACCAGCAGGGCCAAAGCCAACTACGATAGGCGGATTCTTTTCCTTTTCGCCAATCTGCTTAAATTCAAGCTTTAATTCAGGGGAAAGCTTAATGCCAAGCTCACTTAGCCTTTCCTCACTGATTTTAGATGCAACGTCCGCTTCAAGCGCAACGGAATAAACAAGCTTGATATTATCCTTTTTTCTTGCATCAATTGATTTTTTATAGATATAAAAGCTCCTTAAATTTGAAAAGGCACGCGCTTTTTTAAGGCGTGCCTTAGCCAAATCAAATATCTCCTCTTGTGTAGTAGCAATTTGAGCCTTTATCTGTTCAACAATAACTCTCATTGGTTTATCTCGTATGAAATTACAGATGCGGTTTTTGCATTATCAGACGCGGTGCTTTTGATTACAACAACGTATTCATCGTCCTTTTTTGTAATTTCGAAGGAGTCTTGGTCTATATCGGCAAGTGCGCTATAAGTGCCTTCAACTTCTATATTAAGCGTAATTTCCTCGTTAGGAACCTGTACGCTTGTAAACGTTTTCTTTTTAACGTCATCGCTGTTTTCGGTAACGTAAATCCATACAAAGAATGCAAGAACTATTGAAATGATAATAGGCAAAATGAAGGAAAGCTTGCTTCTTTTCGGTGTATCCTCCTCTATCACGTCGTGCATAGCGGAAATATCTATTTCAGTTGTTTTAGTAAACTTAGTCATAATATCTCCTTACTCCTCAGTATCAATGGTAACCTTTGATGACATCTTCTTTTTCTGCTCCTGCGAGCTCTTAACCAAATACTCACTGAGCTTTTTCTTCAATGATTGCTTATTAAAGTTTCTTGAAAGCTTGCCCTCGTGTGCAATAGAAACAATTCCGCTCTCCTCTGAAACAACGACTGAAACACAGTCACTAACCTCACTAACGCCAATTGCGGCGCGGTGACGCGTGCCAAGCTCCGTATAAATTTCTCTGTCTGACTCAAGAGGCAAAAGACAAGCCGCAGAGTGAATACGGTTAGCTCTTATAACGACTGCTCCGTCGTGAAGCGGTGCTTTGTCGAAGAATATGCTTTTAAGAAGCGTGCCGCTAAACTGAGCATTAACGATAGTGCCCGTTAAAATAATGTCGCCGAGCTTTGTGTTTCTCTCAAAAACGACGAGCGCGCCCGTCTTTGTTCTTGAAAGGTCAAAGATAGCCTCGCAAAATTCGTCAATAAGCGCATTTGTCGTTGAATTGTTCTTTTGCTCGCCAATATGTTGAAATCCCTTAATTGAGGTATCACCGAGCTTTTCGAGTGCGGAACGAAGCTCGGGCTGGAAAACGAGCGCAATAAACACAATAATACCGAACTGTGAAAAGCCCGACAAAATAAATTGCATAGCGCGGAGCTTAAGTGCAGCGCACAAAACGATGAAAATAAGCAAAATGCAAACGCCCCAAGCAAGCTTGCTTGCACGTCTTTCCTTGATAAAGTGATATGCGGCAAAAATAACGCCCGCAAGTATTAGTATGTCAACTATATTTACAATTATTGAAAAGCCGGACATTGCTTCGCCAATCAGGCGAATATAATGCATAAACCAATCCATAATAATACCCCCAAAATAATATTATTTTTATTATAACATAATATTTAAGTGCGCGCAAGTATTTTTTATAAATATTTATAAAATAAATAAAAATGGCGCCGAGAAGCTACCCGACGCTAAAATTTATATTAAATTTCTCGCTTTTTGCGCCAAAAAAAGACCGTTAAAGGAACTTTATACCCCCAAAATCATACACTCCCCCGCCCAAAATGGAAAAAGCGATACAATTTTGCTCCCTCAAAAACTCATCTATTTTTTCAAAATCGGGATGGCATCTTATATCACCGAAGAAGTATGCTCTGTTATCAAAAACACCGCCTGCGCCGCCAATAAAGCCGCAATTATACCCATTTAATTTACTCGACTCGGTTGTAACCAAAAGCGCATTTATTCCCTCGCTTAAAAGCGCATTATATATACCTATATCGCTCGTTATAACGGCGTTATCGCTTATTACGAGTGACGAGCACGCAGAATAACCCTGCTTTACGTTATGCAAGGTATATCCGTTTGCCCTTGCACATTCAAGAACCTCAGGGGCAACAGAGTCAAGCCTGCCAAAAAGACGATTGCCAAGCACAAGCACGTTTAGCTTTATATCGAATGGGTATTCTCTTTTGCACCCGTCAACCAAAGCAAGCTTATATTTTTTCTCAATTTCCAAAAAAAGGTCTACATTATTATAATAATAGTCACGAAAGGTGAAAACAGTATCCTCTATTTTACATATAAGCATGTCCGCGTGCGAGGAAACGGGAGTGTCAAGCCTTTCGTACGGCGGAAGTGCAAGCACGCTTATATTCGTTTTTTTAGAAAACTCATCACTTATCTGTTCGCTGATTAGAGCAAGCATACGTTTTCCCCCTTTGCTTGGATTTTCTATAAAAATGAAAAAAGACCGTAAATTACGGTCTTGTTTTTCAAATTAGATAGCGCGAGTAACCTTGCCGGAACGAAGACAACGAGAACATACATTAACTGTCTTGTTTGTACCGTCAACAACTGCCTTTACTTTTCTGATATTTGGTTTCCAAACTCTGTTTGTTTTACGGTTAGAGTGAGAAACGTTGTGTCCAAAAGAAACACCTTTTCCGCATACAGAACAAATAGCCATTTTTACACCTCCGTTAAGTAAATATGCCTTTTACCAAAATTACGCTATGTAGTATAGCACAAACTTTTTGTAATTGCAATAGTTATTTTCAAAAAATTAAATATTTTTTTCGATTTTTTCAATTATTTTTTCAAGAGATATGCCATATTTCGCGGCAATGTCCTTGGCGTAGCTCTTTCCGTCGGGCTTTTGCCTTAAAATTTCAAAGCTTCTCTCCCCGTGTGCAATACCTGCAACGAGGGTGTCAATTCTCTCTCCTGAGAGATTTTTGCATCTTTCGTTAATATCGTCGATCATCATTCCAAGCTCGTGAAGGTGAGTTGAGAAAATGCCGCGGCATCCGCAAGCAAGCATACCGCCAAGAACCTCGGATGCAATATATGACGCCTCGTAGGAGCCTGTTGAGGAAAGAGATTCATCAAGCAAAACGAGGCTTCTTTTTGTAACCACCTCGAAAATTTCGTCAAGGCGCGCGCATTCCTCGCCTAAGCGTCCCTTATCTATCGTGTCCTCGGCACTCGTCGGGAAGTGCGTAAAAATACCGTCAACCGGGCTAATTTCAGCATATTCGGCAGGTACGGGCAAGCCAAGCTGGCAAAGAGCAAAGACGTGACCAACCGCACAGGTAATAACGCTTTTGCCGCCTCTGTTTGGGCCTGTCAAAACGTAAAACATTCCGTTTTTGTCAAAGGTAAAGTCGTTAAGCACCATTTTCGCGCCTGTTTTCAAGGCAACTATCGGGTTATATATACCCTTAACGTTGAAAATCTTTTCGTCAATCGGGAAAATTTTCGGGAAAGAAAGCTCATTTCCCGTTTCCTTCAAGGATTTTATAAGCTCCGTTGCCTTAGTCAAAAACTCAATTTCTGGCGCAAGCTTAATTAAAAAGTCTGCATTTTCAAGCACGTAGGACGAAACGACCTTCTTCCACGAGCGCATAGAGGACTTGAAAACCTCACCGAGTGCGCCGCCAAATGCGTTTGAGAGCGCGGTTTGTTGGTTGTCGCTCTGCCCCTTCTTAAACGGTTGAAGCGCAGCGATACAGGTATATTCGTCGTTTTTGAAGTCAAGGCGCAAAATCTTTTGCAGAAGCTCACCCGACTTAAATTTTTCATTGTTAACACTTAAAACGCCGGCAAATTCAGGCTGAAGGCGAGAATCAAGGTTAACACCGATAGTAACGCTTTTTATCTCTCTTACGCGCTTTGTAAGCTCCTTTAATTTTACGTTTAGATCCTTATAGTATTCGCTGCCTGTAAGCTCAAAAACGCGGTTATATAGCTGAACGAAGGCTTCACTTGTAAACGTGTCCTTAATAGGTGTAAGGCCATCGTTTAATAGCTCAATAGCGGAAATATAAAGCTCAATTTCAGTAATGCTATATAAATAGGAGTCAGTCGCTGTGCTTTCACTTGAAAGACGGCGAAGGTCGTTAATATCACTAACTATTGGTAAAAGCTTATTAAGCAGTGTACAAAGCTCGTCGTTTTCAATCAAATCCCTAAAAACGCCCTGTCTATACACAATTATCTCCTTGTCATATGTAAACATATCACAAAGACGGCTATTTTGCAAATCTATTGCGTAGTCAAGCTCTAATGCCTCGAGCGTTTCCGTCGAAATTTTAGGAACTGCTTCTCCATTTATTGATTTTTCTATTGCTTGCTCGCTTGGATAAAGCAAGCTGATTTCATAATTTGACATTTTTTTACCTCGTTTTAGTCAAGCATCGCTTATATTATACAATACTATACCTATTTTGTCAAGAAAAGCTTAAAATATAAAAGGTAAGGCTTTGTGAGCTAAACGAATTAACGTCACTTCCCTTACCTTATATAAATTTTACTTCTCGTCCGTATCCTTACAGGCAGGCGGCAGCTCCAGGATGTGCGCTTTTGTGAGAATTTCTTTTTCGTGCTTTGTAAGCTTCGGTTGCTTCTTTTTTATACCGAAAAATCCGCGAACCGAGCCGAAGACCGTTTTCATTACCGTTTTTTTGCTCTTTTCGTCTGCCTTGAAAAGCGCGCCGATGAACTTAAACTTATTCGAAACGATATCGGTTAGCGTACCCGAGTCATTAACCGCCATAAGCTTAAAAAATGCGTCAACAAACTCCTTTTTCTCCGTGTCGGTCATATCAGCAACCCATTGTTTAAGGGAGCTATGGAACTGATCGGAGGATTTTGCAAGCGACTGTACAGTTATAAAGTTAATTCTTTCAAGATGCCAATTAAACGCATCGTGCTGATAAAGTCCCTTTCCGTTGCTCTTAACGTAAATTCTACGTCCGACGGTATCGAAAATAGAGCCGATAAGTGAGCCCTCAGGCATAAAATTAGTAATTTTTCGAATAATAGCAGGGCACGATTTTGTCCTATCCAAAAAATCCTCTCGAAATCCGGGGCCGTCGAAGTTATGCACTGCTTGAATTTTGCTTTTCGCATCATTTTCGGCAAAAAACGCAGCATAAACCGCGATGTTTCCACCCTTAGAATGTCCGCCTACCACTATCTTATTTTTCGTGCTTTTGGCGATGTAGTTAAGATAGTTAGCACCGTGCTTTTGCGACGGTATTGGCGTAAAAAGCGCCATATTACAGTCCTCTTTCCAACCGATTAGCGTGTCGTCAGTGCCTCTAAATGCTATATAAGTCAAGCCTTCGCTCGGTATATCGAATGAAATTGCAGAAAACTGCTTTTCCTCATCTGAGCTTATTTCGTTTACGTAGGAATGAATTCTCAAATCCTTGAAGCGCTCCGAGTGAGAAAGCATCTCAAAAAGCGGTACTATTTTGTCGGTTGGGATTATCGCTCCCATATTTATTTTTTTGCCCTCACCGTCAAAATAAAGGTCGTAAATTTCCTCAATTGTGAGTCCGTTTTCCGAAAATTCGCTCGAGACAATATTATCAAATGGAATATAGCTGAGCTGAGTGAATATAAGCGAGTCGATTTCATTAAAACCCGACGCTTCAAAGGGGACGTCACCGCGCCATTTGATGTAGTCAAAAATGTTTGTCATTTTTCTCCTTTTATAGTTAAATATCGAATTGTATTTATCTTTTTTATCTACATAAATATTATACTTTTTTGCTGAATTGTTGTCAACCATTTTCCCTTTATTCTTTAATTATTCTTTAATATTTCCTTCGCTTTTCTCACCTTACCCTTCCCAATTTTCAAAAATAAATCCGTAAATCTATAAATTATTACAAAATACTATTAAAATAACCCTAAGGTATTGACATTTTATACAAAAAATGTTATCATAATTAAGTAAAGGAGGGATGAAATATGGCTTTCGGCGTTTCTTTCAAAAGATACGAGAAGAAATATCTTTTGAATCCGGAACAATATAAAATTCTAAAAGCGGAAATCGATAAGCATTTCATTCCCGACAAATACGGCGAAACAAAGATTTGTAACATCTATTACGACACACCCGAATATCTCTTGATTACAAGGTCAATTGACAAGCCTACGATTTTCAAGGAAAAATTAAGGCTCAGAACCTACGGTGTGCCAAAGGACGATACAACCGCTTTTATTGAGGTTAAAAGAAAATTTGACTCAATTGTTTACAAGCGGCGTATCCATATGCCCTACGTCCAAGCTATTAAGCATATGGAATGTCCGCCAAAAAAGGAAAATCCAACGCAAATTGACAAGGAGCTTGACTATACAATCAATTTTTATAAAGGGCTTGCTCCGAAATTTTACATATCGTACGACAGAAGCGCATTTTTCTATAAGGAAACGAGCGATATTCGCGTTACCTTTGACACAAATATCACCTGGCGCGATTACGACCTTGATTTAAGGCTCGGCTCATACGGTGAAGGCTTGCTTCCCGAGGGGTACAGAATTATGGAATTAAAGGTTC
>JBGVIN010000007.1:0-20443 GCA_045123255.1 Eubacteriales bacterium | reverse complement strand
GTTTTGTCTGAATTAAACGTGAAAAGCAATTCAAACTCCTTCTCCTCACCGTTTTCGTCTGTAAAAACAATCTTGTTATCTTCCATTTTTAACTCTCCTTTTCGCAAGATTATATGTAATTATTAAATTGATTATAAGTGCAACATTCGTAATTAACCAAGTAAGTGGGTGAACGAGGAACAAAACCGACATATGCGGTATCGCCTTGAAAACCGTATATACCCAAACAATTCTTATTCCGCAAGCACCGACAAGGGAAATGATAGACGGCGGAAGCGATGAGCCGTAGCCCCTTATAATACCCGGTAAAACGGACATAACGCCCGCTAAGCAATAAAGTGGGAAGGTAACCGTATATCTCTCTCTTGCGTAGTCAAGCGCGGCTAAATTGCCTCTTATAAATATTGACATAATTTGGTCACCGAGCAAAAACGTCGTTGCACCGAGGAAAATGCCTATCACAAGCGTTAAAAGCAAAATATAAGCTGCGGATTTTTTTGCGCGCTTCATATTGCCCGCGCCGTAATTTTGGCTGATAAACGTCGTTGCGGTTGAGCCAAACGACGAAAGCGTAACCCACATAAGTCCCTCAACTGTGTTAACCGCCGTGCCTGCCGCCATACCGTCCTTCAAGAAGTAGTTAACGCCTGTTTGAAGGAACATATTTGAAAGTGAAAACGCACTGCTTTGAAGTCCTGCGGGAAGTCCTATTGCTATCATTTTTCCGAAAATGCGCCAAGAAAACTGTATTCCTTTAAGCTTGAATGAGAAAAGACCTCTGTTCTTCATCAACCTGCGAACGATTAAGAAGCAGGAAAGAATTTGCGAAATAACGGTAGCTGTGGCAACGCCTGCAACGCCCATTTTGAATATAGCAACGAAAAGAACGTTTAAGCCAACGTTCAAAAGACCTGACAAAACGAGGTACTTAAACGGCTTGTTCGTTTCGCCCGCGGTTCTGAAAACAGCCGCGCAGAAATTAAACAGCATACTAAACGGTACGCCAATCATTAAAATTCTAAGATATAAAACCGCGTTTTTAAGAACGTCAAACTCCTCGGGAGTATCGAGCAAAACCATAACGGGCTTCGTTATAATAAAGCCGAGTATAGCGGCGAAAATGCCTATTGAAATACCCGAAATTACCGCAGTATCTATCGTTTTTTTAACGCGCTCGTTATCGCCCCTGCCGTAGTTAAACGAGGTGATAACGTCAACGCCTATGGCAATACCCATAAAAAGCGCGGTCATAACGTTATAGGTGCTTGAGGTAGCCCCCACGGCGGAAAGCGCCGCGTCACCGTTTTCGGCAAAGTTGCCGACGATAATTAAGTCCGCCGAATTATATAATGTTTGAAGTATACCCTGAAGCATAATAGGTAGCGTAAAAAGAATAATATTCTTGCCTAAGCTACCATTCAATATATCAACCTTGCGCCTCATCATAGTTCCTTTGTAAATAATAATAGATTGATAATCAATTTCAAATACATTGTAGCACAGTATTCTTATTTAAGCAAGTGTTTAAGCGAATTTTTTGAAATCTTTTTCTCTATAAAAGTTAAAGCAGAGCTTGAAAACAAGCTCTGCCTTTTTTATCTTTTTTTATTTCTTGATTTTTCGATAATTCTTTGGAAAAGCTTAACTACCTCGACAGCGGGGATAACCGCTATTGCAATTGCGAGTGCTGAGAAGAATTCGGCTGCGTTTAAGGGAGTGAGTGAGAAGATTTTTTCCGAAATAAACGGAACCTGAAGCACCAAAACAGTAAGCGCCGTGGCAAGAATTCCTGCGCCCCAAAGCACGAGATTTTGCTTTTTAAGTGTGAAAATCGAGCCCTTTAACGAGCGCATATTGAAGGAGTGGAAAATTTCCGCCATTGAAAGCGTTAAAAACGCCATTGAAGTGCCAAGGAGTGCCGAATTTTGACCAAGCGCGTATCTACCAAGATAGTACGAAATGAGTGTAAGTGCCGCAACGGTAATTCCCTGATAAATTACACCAAAGCCAAGACCGCGTGCAAAAATGCCCTCACTGGTTTCTCTCGGCTTGCGCGTCATAACGTCCTTCTCTGCCTGCTCCATACCAAGCGCGATTGCAGGGAGCGAGTCGGTAATAAGATTGATGAAAAGAAGGTGCGGTGCTTCAAAAAGCGCAGCTCCGCTGATGAGTGAAACCAAGAATACCGCGATAACCTCACTCATATTTGACGCGAGTAAGAACTGAATTGCGCGTCTTATATTATCGTAAATACGTCTGCCCTCGCCTACCGCCGAAACAATAGTAGCGAAGTTATCGTCTGTTAAAATCATATCGGCAACGCCCTTGGTTACGTCCGTGCCAGTTATGCCCATACCGACGCCGATATCCGCGTTTTTGATTGACGGCGCGTCGTTAACTCCGTCACCCGTCATCGCCGTCACCTTGCCCTTTTTGCGCCAAGCATTGACAATTCTTGTCTTATGCTCGGGTTGAACACGTGCGTAAACGGAATATTTTTCAACGAGCGTTTCAAAATCCGCATCTGAAATATTGTCAAGCTCCGCGCCCGTTATAGCCTCGCTTGCATCGCTGATAATTCCAAGCTCGGCGGCAATTGCAACCGCAGTGTCGCGGTGGTCGCCCGTTATCATAATTGCGCGAATTCCTGCCCTTTTACATTCCTCAATTGCAACCTTCACCTCGGGTCTAACCGGGTCAATCATACCGACAAGACCGATGAAAACAAGGTTGTTTTCAAGTGCTTCGCTTGTAAGAGTGGTTGGTGCTGCCTCGTGGCTTTTGAAGCCGCAAGCAAGCACACGGAGTGCTTTGTCTGCCATTATTTTGTTTTTTGAGAGGATTTCGGCGCGTTTTTCCTCGTTTAACGCCTTTACCTCACCGTTTTCCCATACAGAGACGCAACGCTTCAAAATCTCGTCGGGCGCGCCCTTCGTAAACTGAACTATCTTGCCCTCGTTTTTGTGAACGGTTGTCATCATTTTTCTGCCCGAATCAAAGGGAACCTCGCTTATGCGGACGAATTTTGTTTTCTCGGCATTCTTTGACATTCCTACCTTTTCGGCATAGTTAACGAGCGCACATTCGGTTGGCTCGCCTACCGCCGTGCCTGCCTCGGTGTCAAACTCCGCATCGGAGCAAAGCGACATTGCGTTTGCAAGTAGCCCCTCGTCGCTTCCGTAAAAATCAACCACCGTCATTTTGTTTTGAGTAAGCGTGCCCGTTTTGTCCGAGCAAATAATTTGAGCACAGCCAAGCGTTTCAACCGCGGTTAATTTTCTTATTATCGCGTTGCGCTTTGACATATTCGTTACGCCAATTGAAAGAACCATTGTAACAACCGTTGCAAGTCCCTCGGGAATTGCCGCAACGGCAAGTGCTACCGCAAGCATAAAGGTATGCACCGCTGTATTGAAGCCGAAATCGCCGCCTATTATAGAGCGAACTATATTTACGCCGAACATAACAACGCAAATGCCAAGCACTATTACAGTTAAGATTTTACTTAACTGACCGAGCTTTTTCTGAAGAGGAGTTTTGCCCTCCTGTGCGCTAACGAGTGCGTCGGCAATTTTGCCCATTTCCGTATTCATTCCCGTAGCCACAACAACGGCCTTTGCCCTGCCGTAAACCACGGTTGAGCCTGTAAATACCATATTTTTGCGGTCGCCGAGCGGCACGTCGCCGTTTTCGCCTGCTTTAAGCACATCACTTGTCTTGTTTGACGGTACACTCTCGCCTGTGAGTGCCGCCTCCTCTGATTTCAAGCTTGCACATTCGATAATACGGCAATCGGCAGGGACTGCATCGCCCGCCTCTAAAACAACGATATCGCCAACAACGATATCCTCGCTTTTTACCGTAATTTGATGTCCGTTTCGTATAACCTTAGAGGTAGCGGCGGAAATTTGCTGAAGCGCCTCAAGCGCCTTTTCTGCCTTGCCCTCTTGAATTAAGCCGAGAATTGCGTTCAATAGCACAACCGCCAAAATTATTACGGCATCTATCGGGAACGCACCCTCAATTATCTCAATTACGCCAGAAATAAATGCGGCGATAAGCAAAATTATCGTCATTGGCTCGCCAAGCTGCTTAAAAAATTTAACGATAAGCTTCTCTTTTTTGCCCTCGTCAAGCTTGTTTTTGCCGTTTTTTTCAAGACGGCTTTGCGCCTCCTCGCTTGAAAGACCGTTTTGTGAGGTGGCGTATTCGTCCATTACCTCATCAATGCTTTTTAAGTATTCCTTCATCGATTTCTCCTTTTAATTATTTAAGGGATAAAAAAAGACTTATCTGCCGTTTGACAGATAAGTCTTATCGTTCAAAATAAAGCCAGACCGAGTTGGTCAAGATGTTGACTTTACTACGGCAAAAGCCGCCGATTACTCCCTTATATGAGAATATTTTATCACTGTTTAATTATTTTGTCAAGTGGCAAATTTATTATTTACCATTTCCTTACAAATAATCAAATTAGTAAGTTTTTACCTTAATTACGCCGTCAATAGCATTTACCGCTTCAACGAAATCCGCGCTTGGTGCATCTGTAATTTCGATAATTGTATATGCCATTTCGCCCTTTGAGCCGTTTGCGAGGTTTTCAATGTTCACGCCCTTAGCTGAGAAAGCGGCGGTAATTTGTGAAAGCATATTGGGAATATTCTTGTGCATAACCGCAACTCTGCCCGCACCTGTGTGAGGGAGAGATACGTTCGGGAAGTTTACGCTGTTTTTGATGTTACCCGTTTGGAGGTACTCGTCAAGCTGCTTAGCCGCCATAACCGCGCACTTGTCCTCAGATTCAAGAGTTGACGCGCCAAGGTGAGGAATATTGATAACACCCTCTGCACCAACGGTTGCTTCTGTTGGGAAGTCGGTAATGTAAACTGAAACCTTCTTATTTGCAATTGCTGCCTTAATATCGTCAGCACAAACGAGGTCTGCTCTTGCAAGGTTGATAATCTTAACGCCGTTTTTCATCATAGAAATCGACTTCTCGCAAATCATATTCTTTGTAGTTGGTGTTGCGGGAACGTGAAGTGAGATATAGTCGCACTTCTTGTAAATTTCGTCGTAGCTTGACGCTTGCTTAATTGAAGGAGCGAGGTTCCAAGCCGCATTAGCCGTTAAGTATGGGTCGTAGCCTATTACGTTCATACCGAGAGCATTAGCTGCGTTTGCAACCATACCGCCGATTGCGCCAAGACCTATAACACCGAGTGTCTTACCAACAAGCTCTCCGCCAACGAAAGCGCCCTTGCCCTTTTCAACGAGCTTTGCAACGCCCTCTTGACCCTCAAGAGTTTTAACCCACTCAATACCGCCGATAACGTCACGAGCCGCCAAGATAAGCGCGCAAATTGCAAGCTCCTTAACGCCGTTTGCGTTAGCACCCGGAGTATTAAATACTACAACACCGTTTTCCGTGCATTTTTCAACGGGAATATTGTTTACACCTGCGCCACAACGTGCAATTGCTTCAAGCTCAGGGTTAAATTCCATTTCGTGCAATGCGGCAGAGCGCACCATTATAGCGTCTGCGTTTTCAACTGAGTCGCTAACAACGTACTTCTCGGGTGAGAAGTTGTCTGTGCCTACCTTTGCAATTTTATTCATTAACTTAATATTTTTCATTGTAACCACCTATTAGTTCGCCTTCGGATTATTCTTTGCAAACTCCTTCATAAATTCAACGAGCTTTTCTACGCCCTCGATTGGCATTGCGTTATAAATTGAAGCACGCATACCACCAACGCTGCGGTGACCCTTAAGGTTCTTTAAGCCGCACGCGTCTGCTTCCTTAGCAAATTTCTTGTCAAGCTCCGCGTCACCTGTAACGAATGTAACATTCATCATTGAACGGCTTTCCTTTTCAACAGGAGCAATGTAGTAATCCTGTGAGTCGAGGTAATCGTAAAGAATAGCACACTTCTTTTCGTTGTACTTCTTCATAGCCTCAAGTCCGCCCATATCGAGAATCCACTCGTAAACGAGCTTTGCAATATAAATGCAATAGCACGGTGGAGTGTTGTACATTGAGTCATTTTCTGCCATAATGCTGTAATCGAGCATAGTTGGGATAAAATCCTTTGCCTTGCCGAGAAGGTCTTCTCTAACGATTACAATTGTAAGTCCTGCAGGAGCCATATTCTTTTGTGCGCCTGCATAGATAAGACCGAACTTAGAAACGTCAACAGGCTCACTGATAATGCATGAGGACATATCAGCTACAAGCGGAATATCTCCTGTGTCGGGGATATATGGGAACTTTGTTCCGTAAATTGTGTTGTTGAAGCAAACGTGAACGTAGTCAGCGTCGGGACGGACGCTATCTCTCGTTGTTTTTGGAACGAAAGTGAAGTTTGCATCCTTGCTCGTTGCTACGCATTGTGCGTCACCGTATTTTTGCGCTTCCTTAAAAGCCTTGCCCGAGAACTGACCTGAAACGATATAGTCAGCCTTGCCGCTTCCTGTCATTAGGTTAAGCGGAACTGCCGCGAATTGTGTTGAGGCACCGCCTTGAAGGAAAAGCACCTTATAGTTATCGGGAATTTGCATAAGCTCGCGAAGCTTTGCCTCTGCATCCTTAATAATCTTGTCGTAAACAGGGGAACGGTGGCTCATCTCCATAACGGACATGCCGCTGTCCTCGTAGCACATCATTTCCTTTGCCGCTCTTTCAAGAACAGGGGCGGGAAGCATTGACGGTCCTGCTGAAAAATTGAAAACTCTCTCCATAATAACTCTCCTTAGATTCCTCTCAAAATTAAAAATTTACTTTATTGTACTACTACGCTAAAGTATTTTCAAGTCTTTTTTTGAATTTTTTTGTTAAATTTTTATGTAATTTTCAACAATCGTCAAAAGCACCAAAAATCCTTTCATTTAAGCACATTTTTTGGTTGTTTTGCACATTGATTTTTGCACCTTTTTTCATTTTTTTAATGCTTTTACTCTCATTAAATTCACAAGCCGCGAAAAAGTCCGCGGCTTGTGTATTTATTATTTATATATAAGGTGCATTTATTACGTTAGCTAACATAAATAACGATAACGCTAATGAAATAAATTTTTCATATTATTCCCCCTATTCTTGCCTTACTGCGAATACAGGGACGATTCCTTATATCAACGAAAATCAGATAAAGGCAAATCATCCGTCGCGTATGAAGTGCCTTGTTAAATTATTTAATCATTGTTATATCAGTTTTTTGAACCAAGAAGTGAACTACTATTTTCTCAGACATTTCGTGCTCTATTATGCTTTTTGGAATTTCCACAAAATATATCGACGGAGCCTCGGGCACAGGTAAGGTATTATTCAAAATTATTCTTTGGCAGGTTATATAAACAGTTTTTCCATCAGTATAAAAATCTCTGAATAAAATATAATCATTTACACTAACTTGTGAGTAGAATGCCAAAAGATAAATTTCCTTATCACCAAAATAGTAAGGCATTGCCTTTAGACCGTATTGATTGTTCAATTCATCAAAGCTCTCGCTATCCTTAATAATCCAAGCTTTTCCGCTATATAGCTCGCTTGATTTTTCCTCGGACACAGTCATTTTTTCAAAAATATAACTGTCTATTCTTTCCCTTACAATCTCTATTTTCTTTACGCTTCCGTCCTCACCGCTTGGTATTTCTTTTTTTGGCACGGCAATTATTGATTTAGTATTTTTTATATAAGAGCCCTGGGGATAATCTCTATTTGAATAAAAATAATAGTCCGACGTGATAGAAGCACCGCTTGAAAATTTAATATCTCTATAGCCGATATACGTTGAATGTGAGAAAGTTTCATAGTGCTCGTATATAACCACAACGTAATTGTCACTGAAAAGCCACGGCTCTATATTTACCGCATCCCTAACCGACTCCTTGAACTCCTCATACGATTTTATTACCTTATAGTAACAACCGTATTCCTCAGGGAAATCAGCGCCTATATATTTTCCGTAAATTCTTTTGTAATACGGCTGATTTATCTGTGTAGCTATATTTAGCTGAGGCTTTTCTTCCTTCGGTGGCTCATCATTTCCTAAATCACCGTTTGCACCGTCATTTACGTTGTCGTCATTATTCTTATTATCGTTTGCGTCGTTGTTTTCGCCACCGTCAAGGTTATCGTTTGCGCCATCAGCGCCGACGTTATCGTTCTCGCCGTCATTTACGTTGTCATTTTCGTCATTACCTGTACCGCCGCCGATTTCACTGTCGTTTTCTTTATTCGTGTTATCGTCTTTTTCGCCGTTTGAGCCACTTTCCGTATTGGTATTCTCCGAATTTTGGGTGTCGTCAATTACGCCGTCGGTCGAGGTTGACGGGGTCTCTCTACACGCGCATACCATAAAAACAGATAGCACAAGAATTAACAAAACAAATATGCTTTTTTTCATCGTTTTATCCTCCGTTTATGTAGCAAAGAGCTATATTTTCCCAATTTCATTCTATCACACCGCTATTTTGATGTCAATGAAGGTAACGTGATGAAAAAATGAATTTTATCGCAGATTATAATGAAAAAAGGAGAATTCCAAGCAGCGCGGTGCTTTGGAAATTCTCCTTATTAAGTTTAATATTAGTCAAGCGAGATTGGATAATAAAGCTTTTTATATACTTGATCGTTTATCATAGCGAGTGAGTAGATAAAAAGTGCCACAAAGCCGAGTGTTAAAAGCATTTGAGCAGGAATGAGTGACGGCAAAATCGGCAAATTAAACACCGTGCCGAAAAGATTTATCTTCGTCATTTCATCAATTCTCGGCATAAATGCAAACACGATAGGGGAAGCAACCGCCATACCCAAGGATGAAGCAACGGGCAAGATAAAGAAAAGCCTTGAACGCTTATTAAATTCCGCCACCGTATATTCCCTGTCCGCACTCGGCAAGCACGTGCCGATATACTCGGAGAGTGTACCCCGTGCGCTTCTTATCAGAAGCATCATCGAAAGCGCAATAGAGACGGAAAAAAGCACTTGACTTATAATTATAAAAGGAAGAATAGCGAAATATTTCGTTTCCGCCTGTGAAATTTTAAGCACGCTTGCAAGGGAGTATTCCTCAAAAAACGAGCGCGTCATTAATTTCACTACAATATTAAATATAAGCTGCAAAAGCGTCACGGAAAGAAGCGCGAAGAAAATTTTATCAAATTTCACGTATTTTTTTATAATCAAGAAAACGTAAAATGCAATAAATGCAAGCGGCAAAACGCTGTTAAAGAAAATATCAATATTATCTATTCTGATTTCAAATACAAAAATCGAAAGCACAGAGAGTAATACAAGCATTTTTTTCTGAAGCGATAAATTGAATTGAAGTTCCTTGTTTGAAAGGCGCTCGTTTAATTCAAGCCTTGCATCCTCTGCTTCTCTTTTGTTAAATGCTACCGCAAAGAAATATGCTTCAAGCGGTATCCAAACAAGAGTTATCACGCTTGAAAGAAGCACCGAAAGCAAAATAAGCACAGGGCGGAACGAGGATAGGTCGTTGTGGTACGACGAAAGCGGGTCGCCCGCGGTCAAAAGAATGAAGTCGGGCGCAGTTGCCAAAAGAAGTCTTAACGCAAAAAGCACAATAGTTGCTATTTTTACGCCGTCTGCGATTTTTAACGCCCTTGCGTTTCCGATTTTGAGTGCTCTGTGCGAAGAATATTCAAAAATTTTGAGCAAAAACGGAATACCGAAAACAAGCTCAAGTGTAAAGAACGTAAACGAGAAAAGGAGCGAAACCGTATCGTCAACCGCCATAGTTGAAAGGTACACGCTAAGGAGCTTGGCAAGCGAAATAAGCGCTACGTTTCTTGTACATTTATACGCGCTCTTTGCTGCGGTATCGTAGTAGGTATGCTTTGAAAGCATAATCATAATGAGTATATATCCGACTAAATCGGGAAGCACGTCAACGTTTGAAATCAAGGGGTTTGAAAGAAAAATAAACGCAATAATTAAAAGTGCTTTTCTCATTTTTTGCCCCCCTTGCCCGTTTTGGGCTTTGATGAAAACGCCTTGTTTGAAAGCTCGTTCAGCTTGTCAAATGGTAGAAAGCCTGTTTTTTCCTCTTGCATTTTCTCGTCGCCCTCGTAGCATATACGCATATACGCGCCGAAAATTATAACGAGTGAAAATACGACAGTGGCGAGCTTCAATACCACGTAAGCAAGCGAAATCCAAGGCAATATATCATCATTTTTTATTATTTCGCAAAGAATAAACAGAACTCCCGATACGAAAATAAGCCCCACGTTTACAAACGCCATTATGCTAAGGCGCGAAAGCTCCACCTCTTTTGCAAGCAAGGCAATTGCTATCATCATTACCGTGATGAAAAGATACGCAAAAAGCTCCGTCAAATAAAGCATCACAGGACTTGGGGCAAACGAGCCCGAAAAGACCTGTATTCCTATTGAGGTAAGCGACATAATTTCAAGCGCGAGTGCTAAGACTGCGCTAGCGATAAAGAGCTTGCCCTCGTAAAGGAGCTTTCTTAATGAAAACAGAATTACAATTGCGCCAAGCGAGTAGGTAAACGCGGATATAGTCCCCGAGAGCGAGCCGAGATACGCAATAAAGCAACCGATGAATAAAAGCCCGAAGCCCATTATTCCTCGCCCTCGCTGAGTGATGCGCCGCAGCATTTTTTGTATTTTTTACCGCTGCCGCACGGACAAGGGTCGTTTCTGCCGACCTTATTGTCATTTCTTACGGGTGTTTTGGTGACAGGCTTTGACACCTTCTTTTGACCGAATTTCATAAAGCCCTCGTCGGTTGGCTTAACAACCTGTACTCTTTCAATAGGCTTCTCCTTCGGCACAACGGAAAGCACTCCGCGCACAGTATCGTCGCGCACGGAAACAATCATCTCGTCAAAGAGGTCTGCACCTGCAATTTTATATTCGTTAAGCGGATTTCTCTGTGCGTATGCTTGAAGTCCTATGCTATCGCGAAGGTCGTCCATAGCCTCTAAGTGATCCATCCACTTTTCGTCAACGTTGCGGAGCAAAATTACGCGCTCGATTTCGCGCATTGCTTCCTCGCCAAACAGTGCTTCCTTGCTCTTCCAAAGCTCAATAGCGCGGCTAACGAGCGTGTCCTTAACCTCTTCTTTCGTTAAGTTAGCTGAGGTGAAGTCATCGGGTGAGCAAATAAGACCCATATATTTGTTTTTGAGCGCATCAAGCTCCCAATTTTCACGGTCAAGCGCGGTATGTGCATCAACCGCATCTGAAATTGTCGAGGTAATCATATCCTCTATTTTCTCTTTAAGATCCGCACCGTTTAATACGTCTGAGCGTTGTGAATAGATAACGTTTCTTTGTTGGTTCATAACGTCGTCGTATGAAAGAACGGTCTTTCTGCGTGAGAAGTTTCTGCCCTCTAAGCGCTTTTGCGCGGACTCAATTTGTCCCGAAAGAATTCTTGCATCGATAGGTGTGTCCTCGTCAAGACCGAGGCGCGAAACAAGACCTATAATTCTTTCGCTTCCGAAAAGACGCATAAGGTCGTCCTCAAGCGAGATAAAGAAGCGTGATTCACCCGGGTCGCCCTGACGTCCCGAACGGCCTCTTAGCTGGTTATCTATACGGCGGCTCTCGTGCCTTTCAGTACCGATAATAAATAAACCGCCTGCTTCTCTAACCTTATTTGCCTCAGGCTCAATTTCCTGCTTAAACTGCTCGTAGTATTTCTTAAATACCTCGCGTGCGGCAAAAATTTCTTCGCTAACGGATTGTGAAGAGCCTGTTGCAAGCATAATAGTAGGCTCGTCGTAGCCCTCCTTACGCATTTTCTGCTTAGCCAAGAACTCTGCATTACCGCCGAGCATAATATCAGTACCACGGCCTGCCATGTTGGTGGAAATTGTAACCGCACCGTACTTACCTGCCTGTGCAACAATCTCCGCCTCGCGCTCGTGATATTTCGCGTTCAAAACGGTGTGAGGAATGCCCGCACCCTTTAATTTTCTTGAAAGAGCCTCTGATTTTTCAATAGAAACAGTACCCACAAGCACAGGCTGACCCTTTTGGTAGCATCTCTTAATTTGCTCGATAATGGCTCTGTCCTTGCCTGCTATCGACTTATAAACGGCATCGTTATAGTCGTCACGTATCATAGGCTTGTTGGTTGGCACCTCAACAACGTCGAGGTTGTAAATCTCACGGAATTCCATATCCTCGGAAAGCGCCGTACCCGTCATACCCGAGAGCTTTTTATACATTCTGAAGTAGTTTTGGAAGGTAATTGTCGCAATAGTGCGGTTTTCGCGTTGGATTTTAACCTTTTCCTTTGCTTCAATAGCCTGGTGAAGTCCGTCGGAATAGCGTCTGCCGGGCATTAAACGTCCTGTGAAGGTGTCAACTATTACAACCGCGCCGTCCTTAATAACGTAGTCAGTATCGAGCTTCATAAGACCGCGTGCGCGGAGTGCCTGTTGAATATGGTGATAAAGCTCGGAATTTTCAGGCGCGGTTAAGTTTTCAATATCGAAAAATTCCTCTGCCTTCTTAACGCCGTGCTTTGTAAGCGTTGTGGTTCTTGCCTTCTCGTCAAGAATATAGTCCTGCGTTACGTCGTCGTGGTCAACCTTCATATCAAGCTCTTTTACAGTGAACTTTGAAAGCTTAGCAACAAACGCATCGGCTCTATCGTAAAGGTCGGTTGACTTTCTGCCTGCGCCCGAAATAATAAGCGGAGTTCTTGCCTCGTCGATAAGAATTGAGTCAACCTCGTCAACTATGGCAAAGTTATGTCCTCTTTGCGCCATATCGTCCTTATAAATAACCATATTGTCGCGGAGATAGTCAAAGCCGAACTCGTTGTTCGTACCGTAGGTGATATCGCTTGCGTATGCACGCTTCTTTTCATCTCTCGTTTGTCCGTGAATGACAAGACCTGTGGTAAGACCGAGGAACTCGTAAACCCTGCCCATTTCCTCACAGCCGAGGCGCGCAAGGTAATCGTTAACCGTAACGACGTGAACGCCAAGACCCGAGAGTGCATTAAGATATGACGGAAGCACCGCAACGAGCGTTTTTCCCTCACCTGTTTTCATTTCCGCAATTCTGCCCTGATGGAGCAAAATACCGCCCATAAGCTGTACGCGGAACGGACGCTTGCCAAGCACACGCCAAGCAGCCTCACGCACCGTGGCAAAAGCCTCGGGCAAAATGTCGTCAAGCGTTTCTCCGTTTGCAAGACGGCTCTTGAATTCGTCCGTTTTCGCTCTTAATTCGCTATCCGTTTTCTTTGAATATTCATCGCTCAACGCTTCGATTTTATCAACCGTGGGTATGAGCTTTTTAATTTGACGGCTACTGTAAGTGCCGAAGATTTTAGAAAAGATTCCCATTATTTTTTAGCCAAATTCGGCTTCCTTTCATAATTATACAGAATAATTATATCACAAATTTTAGAAATGTCCACATTTATTTTATTTTTTTGCGTTTTTTTAGAAATATTATTGATTTTGTACCGATTAAATAGTAAAATGGTTGCAAGCAGAGATGAATTGAAGCATCGCAACGTACAATCACGCTCTCTGTGTATATCATCAACCGTAGGTTGCATATCATCAATGCACCGCATTGTATATCACCAATCCAAAGGATTGTATATCATCACACGAACGTGTGTATATCACCAACGCATAGCGTTGTATATCACCAAGCCCTCGGCTTGCATATCACCACACGAATGTGTGTATATCATCAACGCCTTTGCGTTGTATTAAACAGGAGGTAATAATGCTTAATATCGTTTTACTTGAACCCGAAATTCCGCAAAATACTGGAAATATTGCAAGGACCTGTGCCGCGCTCGGTGCTACCTTGCACATGATCCGCCCATTCGGCTTTGAAATTGACAACGCCAAATTAAAGCGTGCGGGAATGGACTACTGGTTTCACCTCGACATTCGCTACTACGATAGCTTAGACGAGTTTTGGGCAAAAAACGAGGGGTGCGAGTTTTACCTATTTACCAAAAAAGCAAAATACACGTACACGGACATTACCTACGGCGAAAATCCGTACCTGTTCTTCGGTCGCGAAAGTGAAGGCTTGCCCGAGTGGCTTATTGACAAGCATAGTGACCGCGCGCTCAGAATACCGATGCGCGAGGGACTACGCTCACTAAATCAATCAAATTCCGTGGCGATTGCCGCCTACGAATGTATGAGGCAAAACGGATTTAAGGGTCTTGCGCTTTCCTTCGACGAGGAATAATTATTCATTATTTTCGTTTATTTATTCACACATAAACGAACTCTTTAATATCACCATAAAAGAAGTGCCTGACTTTCAGGCACTTCTTTTACTTAAATATAGGTTGAAGCTGTTCTCCGCAAAGTGCGTGCTTTAAGGCTTCGTGAACGAGCGAAAAATCGCACACAAGTGAGTGCGGCTTTCCCTTCGGGTCATCCTGTGAAAGCGGCACGAAATATACGTGCTTTCTTTCAAGCAAAATGCTTATATTTTGCAAATTTGCCGAAAGTGCATCATTGCTTGAAAGTGCAATAACAAGGGGTCTGTTTCCTCGCAAATGAGCCTTTGCCGCCATTGTAACGGCGGTATCGGTTATCCCTCTTGCAAGCTTGGCAAGGGTGTTGCCCGTGCAGGGCGAAATTATCATAGCATCAAGGTGCATTTTCGGGCCAAGCGGCTCCGCATCAACTATTTCGTGTATCGCCTCTCTGCCTGTGATTTTATATAATTCCTCACAAAGTGAGGAAGCCTTACCGAAGCGCGTATCTGTTTTATATACGTTTTCGCTCACAATGGGCAAAAGCTCGTGTCCGTACTCGGTTAGAGAGCGAAGCACCTCCAAGCTTCTTTTATGCGTGCAAAAGGAGCCCGTCAGCGCATATCCAATCATGGCGTTTTCCTTTCTTTCTCAAGGTATGGCAAAATCGCTTCGTAGATTACACGTGCGGCAGATGCAGGCAAAATTTTCCCGGGCAAGCCAAGGGCAAAGCTCACTCGCTCCGTGCTTTCAAAGCCACAGCTTGATGCAAGCTCAACGAGGTAGCTTTCCTTTGGAATTTTAGAAATCAGTGTATCACTGAAAATCGGGTACGGCACGGTATTGAGTACGTAGTCACACTCGCACGCGGTATCAAGGCTCAACGGTATAAAGCCGTCGTTTTCTATCTCGCTCATCACCTCTTGCCGTCTTGCATAAATGAATATTTTTTCACTAAACGTGCATAAAATTTTCGCCAAGTGCTTGCCTATTCTGCCATATCCCGAAATAAAAAATTTCTTACCCCGAAGCGCTTCTCCACTTAGACTATGCAAATAAGAAACACACGATTCGGCGGTTAAGTATGCGTTTTTTTGCAAGAATTCCTCGCCCTCTGAATAGTCGATAACTTCTCTTTTGTAGCGTTTTTTCAGCGCCTCACCGTTGCCCGAAAGCACCACGGTCTTATCGGAAATTTTATTGAAAATTGTGTCAAGCTCGCCCTCGCTCAGCTCACGCCGCACGGAAAGAACCAACACGTCTGGCTCGTTTACCTCGCTCGGCAGAGTCACATAGGAGGAGTAGCCGTCCTTTTTCAAAATCTCGTTTAAGATAGTATATCTTTTGTCGTTTGAAGCAATATTTATTACCATTTTGTCCTCAAGCCAATTTTATTTGAGTTACCTCACTACATCTTATGCGAAGCAAAGAAAAAGGCGCAGATTTCCGCACCTTTTTCATCATTTGTTATTTATTGTTTTTGGCTATGAGCATATTTATTGAAAATCCCTTTGCGCTGAAATTGCGCTCGTACTCGGTGCGGATGTTTTCCGCGTCCATTTCGCTATTATGTAGGTCGAAGGTGTGATATTCAAGGGTAAACGGTGCTTTTTCAACCTCTTCGAGTGAGAAATCAAAGAGGGGGCGATTGTCCGTCTTGAAATAGAATTTACCGTTTGGCGTTAAAAGGCGCGAATACGTTTTTAGAAATTCTATATAGGTTAAACGGCGCTTTGTATGTCCCTTCTTTGGCCATGGGTCACAGAAGTTAACGTAAATTGCATCACAAGAGTTATCGGGTAAGCTTGGCAAAATCTCCTTTGCATCGCCTACCGCAAAGCGCACGTTGCCAAGGTCGTATCCCTCAAAATCAACCGTTTCACCAAGAGGGTAAATTTTTCCGTCGGGCGTTTGCCAGCCTCCGTTTGATGCAAGGTCGCCAAGACCCCTGCCCCTTGCGTAGTTTTCAACGGCAAGAGTACTTACGTCCGCAATTTTCTCAATTGCAAGATAGTTATAGCTTGGCTCCATTTTGGACTTACCGCAAACAAAGTCGCCCTTTCCGCATCCTATTTCAATGCGAAGCGGATTTGTATTTCCGTAAATTTTCTCCTTATTCTCGTATAAATCGAGAATATTCTCGCACGTTAACGCTTGAAGGAGTGCGCGGCGCTCAGGTCCGTGCTTCTTTTTTTTCATTCTCATATTGATATTTCCTTATTTTTTTGATAGAATAGAAATATAATACCACAAATTTTTTCAAATTTCTACACTTTAGGAGAATTTTATGAAGTATAAATTCAAAACAAGAGGTGTTTGTGCCTCATACATCAATTTCGAGTTAAACGACGGCAAGGTGTCGGGCGTTTCCTTTCAAGGTGGCTGCAACGGAAATTTGCGCGCTATTTCCAAGCTCATTGAGGGCGAGGATGCGGAGCGCGTTATCAAAATTCTATCGGGCAACCTTTGCGGCTTCAAGGGCACGTCCTGCGCCGACCAGCTCTCAATTGCGCTCCGTGCCGCACTTGACGGTGTGCTTCCTGCCGTAGAGTAACGGCGCAATTTATCACGCCCCCGAATTTATCCTTGGAGGGGATTTCTCCTTCCGATTTTTCGCATCTCTTTTCTCATTTTGGCAAAAACTTCAAATTAAAAGGATTTAATATGAAAAAACTACTTATAGTTGACGGAAACAGTATCTTAAACCGAGCATACTACGGAATTCGCCCCCTTTCTAACAAGCAGGGCTTGCCGACTAACGCGCTTTTCGGCTTTATGACTATGTTAAAGAAGCATCTTGACCATATAAAGCCTGACTACGCCGTTTGTGCCTTTGACTTGAAGGCTAAGACTTTTAGGCATCTTGAATATGATTTTTATAAGGCGAACCGCAAGCCGATGCCCGAGGATTTGGCACTTCAAATGCCGTATGCAAAGGAGCTTGTTTCCTTAATTGGCTTTAACATCGTTGAGCTTGAGGGGTACGAGGCGGACGACGTTATCGGTACGGTTTCGCGCTTAGCAAGCGACGAGGTACACGCCTACGTTTTAACGGGCGACCGCGACTCGCTTCAATTGATAAACGAAAACACCTCGGTTATCCTTGTTAAAACAAAGGAGGACGTAATTTACACGCCCGAAAAATTCACCGAGGAATACGGCGTTACTCCGCTTCAATACATTGACGTAAAGGCAATTATGGGTGACTCCTCGGACAACATCCCCGGTATTCACGGTATAGGCGAAAAGGGTGCTTTCAAGCTTATACAGGATTTCGGCTCGCTAAACGCACTTTACGAAAATTACGCCGAGTCCAACATCTCGGCAGGTATGAAATCAAAAATTGAAAATGGGCGCGAAATGGCTTTTGCCTCACGTCATCTTGCTACTATTGTGCTTGACGCACCGATAAACAAAACGCTAAACGACCTGACAAACAAGGGCTTTGACAAATACACCCTGCGCTCTCGCTTTATCACCTTTGAATTCGGCTCACTCATTAAAAAATTTGGACTTGAAGGTCTTTCAGCACAGGAAAATGAGGAGGTTGAATTAACAAGAGTGGAAAACACCTCATCCGAGTTGCTTCATAGCCCACCCTTGGCACAAGGCACACCGCAAGGGCGCCCCACCGAGGAAGGCAAAACAGAGGAGCCAAGCGCACAAAAAATCACGTCCTCTGACGTTTCACTTGACGAGTTTGAAGCGTGCGACCCACTCACTGTCGGTGAGCAAATGGGATTTGATTTCGGTGAGGAAAAGCTTGAGCCAACGCCCGTTTCACTTCCCGTATCCGTCATAGACGGCTTGCCCAAGAACGGCGAGCTTTTCGCCGTATATTTTAACGACGAGGGCGTAGGGATTTGCACCGAGGACGGCGAGCTATACTCTACGCAGGACTTAGCATCTACGCTCGCATTTTTAAGCGGTAAGGACGTAATTTGCCACGATATAAAATCGCTCATTAAAAAATACGATATAAATTGTGTCTTTGACACTATGCTCGCAGGCTACGTTATCTCCCCTGCGGACTCGTCCTACGAGCTGCCCGATTTGACGATAACTTATCTTAATATGGACTTTGACGAAAAATACGGTGCTTTCTTTGTTTATGCACTCTACAAGCAAATGCAAAAGCACCTAAATAAGGACAAAACGAGCCATATTCTTTCCGATATTGAAATACCGCTTGCCAAGGTGCTTGCAAGCATGGAGTGCGAGGGCTTTAAGGTTGACCTTGACGGTCTTAGAAGCTACTCCGCTTATTTAACCGAGCTTGAAAACGAATATAAAGCAAGGATTTTCGAGCTTGCAGGCGAGGAATTTAACGTAAATTCACCGAAGCAGCTTGGAGAAATTTTATTTGGCAAGCTTGAACTTCCGCACGGCAAAAAAACGAAAAGCGGCTACTCAACGAGCGCAGATATTTTAGAGGAATTAGCTCCCGACTATGAAATTGTTTCAAGGGTTTTGGAATACCGCCACGTTGCAAAATTGAATAGCACGTACTGCCAGGGCCTTTCCAAGGTGGCAGACGAAAACGGCATAATTCATACCACGTTTAACCAAACCGTTGCGGTGACGGGCCGTCTTTCCTCAACCGAGCCGAACCTACAAAATATACCCGTCAGAACCAAGCTCGGCAAGGAGCTTAGAAAATTTTTCATTACCAAAGGTAATGACTACGTGCTTATAGATGCCGACTACTCGCAAATTGAATTGAAGGTGCTTGCACATATGTCACGCGATGCGAATATGATTTACGCGTTCAATTCAGGTGCGGACATTCATACCTCAACCGCCGCTTTGGTCTTTGGACTTGATCCGAGCGAGGTAACGCCCGAGCTTAGAAAGCGCGCAAAGGCGGTAAACTTCGGCATAGTTTACGGCATTGGAGACTTCTCTCTTGGCAAGGACCTCGGCATTACCAAAAAGGAAGCAAAGGCGTATATCGACTCGTATTTTGCAACCTACCCTGACATTCACGCATTTATTCGACGCTTGATTACCGAGGCGAGGGAGACAGGCTACGCAAAAACGCTCTTTGGCAGAGTGCGTTATATTCCCGAGCTTTCCGCCAAAAACAAAATGGTGCAGGCGTTTGGCGAGCGTGCCGCTATGAACAGTCCTATTCAAGGCACGGCGGCAGATATAATCAAAATAGCGATGATAAACACACACCGCGCATTGAAAAAATCGGGAATTGATGCAAGACTAATTTTACAGGTACACGACGAGCTTATCATTGAGGCGCATAAGGACTGCTCTAAGCGCGCACTTGAAATTTTAAGAAAGGAAATGGAAAACGCCATCTCACTTTCAGTTCCCTTGACGGCGGAAATTTCCATTGGAAGTAACTGGCTTGATGCAAAATAATACGTTTAAGCGCGTAGCATACGCAAAAATCAATCTTTATCTTGACGTGCTTGGCAAAATGGAAAACGGCTACCACGAAATTGAGTCCGTTATGCAAAGCGTTTCGCTCTATGACGAGATAACTCTAACGCTTTCTGACGGTGACGGAATTGAAATCACCTCGAATTCGCAAGGTATGCCGCTAAACGAAAAAAATCTTGTTTACAAGGCGGCGGTAAAATTCCTTGCGTACCTTGAAAGCATCGGCAAAAAAGTCACGCAAAAAAAGCTTTCGTTTCATATTGAAAAAAATATTCCAATTGAGGCAGGAATGGCAGGCGGCAGCACCGACTGTGCCGCAGCTCTTTATTTATTAAATGAAGCCTACGGTTATCCTATAAAAGATAAGGAGCTATTTTCCATCGGCTCGCAGCTTGGCGCGGATGTAGGCTTTTGCTTAGTCGGCGGCACGGGGGTTTGCCGAGGTATCGGCGAAAAAATCACGCCTATCACCAAATTCCCAAACGTCAATTTGGTATGTGCAATAGGAGATACGGGCGTTTCCACCCCTTACGCCTTCGGCTTAATTGACGAAAAATTCGGGCTTAGTCCCGAGCCGCACGGGGGAATTGAGGCACTTACAAAAGCAATAGAAAATAACGATATAAACGCGCTATCTGCTTCTCTCTTTAACAGGTTTGAGGCGGTTATAACGCCAATTAACAAAAGCGTTAACGAAATTAAGGACGAGCTATCAAAAAACGGTGCGCTAGGTGCTTTGATGAGCGGCAGCGGCCCGGCGGTTTAGGCCATTTTTCCAAAGCAACGCGACGCAATGGGCGC
>JBGVIN010000006.1:0-19272 GCA_045123255.1 Eubacteriales bacterium | reverse complement strand
GGAAGGTGTCTGTGTATGCACCGAAGTTGCCTGCTGAAAGGAACTTATCAAGTGCAATTTCGTACTTTGCCTGCTCCTTAACTGCATCAATATTATCGGTGTTCATTTCATATACTTCGTTATACTCGTCGAGCTTTGCGCTAACCTCATCATCGGTTACTTGATTAACAAGTGCAACGAGGTCGCCAATTCCGTAGTAGTTTACGTTCCAGCCGTACTTGATTTGGCTCTCAACTCTGTCGCCGTCAGTTACGGAAACCTCTCTCATATTGCTACCGAACATACAAACGTTTAGGTTCTTTGAGAAGTCAACAGCGCGTGCTACGTCAATAAACTTTTTAATTGAAGCGATAACGTCCTCGTCTTGGTAGTAGCCAACGATAACCTCACGCTTAACGCCCAAGCGCGTTACCATAAAGCCGTACTCACGTCCGCCGTGTGCAGTTTGGTTGAGGTTCATAAAGTCCATATCGATTTCGTCATATGGGAGCTTTTCGTTTGCTTGTGTATGCAAGTGTAAAAGTGGCTTTGTAAGAAGCTGAAGTCCCTTAATCCACATTTTTGCAGGGCTAAACGTATGCATCCAGGTAATAACCGCGATGCAGTTATCGTCGTTTGAAGCAATTTTGCACGCTTCAACACAGCTTGCCTCGTCTCTTACCGTTGAAACGTATTCAATTTCAACGCCGTCAATCTTTTCGTTAAGATACTTTGCAATTACCTTTGAATCCTTGGCAACCTGTAAAAGCACGTCCTCGCCGTAGAGGTCTTGGCTACCTGTAATAAAATAAACCTTTTTCATTATATATTCTCCTTAAAAATTATTTTGCAAGCTTATTTTCAAGTGCGGTAATCATATCAACGCGAGTTTGATGTCTGCCGCCCTCAAATCCTGTGTTTAGAAATACGTCCGTAATTTCAAGTGCAACTCCTGCACCGAGCGTTCTTGCGCCCATACAAAGCACGTTTGCATCGTTGTGAAGACGTGTGAATTTTGCCGAGAAGGTATCGTTGCAGAGTGCGGCGCGAATGCCCTTGCATTTATTTGCCGCAATGCTCATACCAATGCCTGTGCCGCACACTAAAATACCAAGGTCATATTCCTTGTTATATACGGCGGTACAAACCTTTTCTGCGTAATCGGGATAGTTACAGCTATCCTTTGTATAAGTTCCGAAATCATAATATTCAAAGCCGTTCTCATCAAGATATTTGAGAATTTCAGCCTTTAAGTCAAGTGCCGCGTGGTCACACGCAACTGCAATTTTCTTAGCCATTTTTGCCTCCAAGTCTTTCTTCTCTTTCGCGCTCTGCCTGCGGCTTGCGCAAATATTCTACTCTTAACGCTTCGTCAGTAGTATATTTTTCCTCTTTTATTTTCCTTAGTGCCACGCGACCGACGGAATATGCATTTTGGTATCGAAGCAGCTCGGGAGTTTCCTTTAAGCCCACAATTTCACGCCCTTTAACAAGATCGTAGCCATCGCCGTTAAAGCGAATGGGTGCGCCCATTTTTTCAAGCATTGGAATTAAATCATCAAGCATCATACAGGTATCGTCTAAAATGCGCTTTCCGTCTAAAAATGCGCCTGTATATACCTGACCGCGACGCGCGTTCATAATCGGACAGACAATCCCCCCGTAATCGGCAAGATTTTCGTACAGTGCCTCAATAGTGCTAACGCCGACGCAGGGCTTTTGTCTTGAAAAGGCAAGACCCTTTATAGTTGCTGCGCCTATTCTAACTCCCGTAAACGAGCCGGGACCCTCGGAAACGGCGTACGCATCTATATCGTCATTTGTAAGCCTTAACGATTCGAGCAGTGCCTTTACCATTGGCAAAAGCGTTTCGCTATGTGTGTTTTGAATGTTTGCCGAAAAAAGACCGAGAAGGTTTTCGTCCTCTAAAACTGCAACGCTTGACGTTTTTGCGGTTGAGTCAAGTGCTAATATTTTCATTTTATGCCTCTATGGTTATTATTCTTTCGTTTTCGCCGAGCGGTGAACGCTCTATTTTCACGCGATAAGCACCGAGCGGTATGGAGTCAAGAATATTCTCGCTCCACTCCACAATGCAAACGCCCTTTTCCGTATATTCGTAAAATCCGACGGAATAAAGGTCGTCCTCGTCCTCAATTCGATATACGTCGAAATGGTAAAGTGGGAGCTTATCCCCTCTATATTCGTTTACTACCGTGAAGGTTGGGCTTTTCACGCGCGCGCCGCTCGCAAGCACTGAGGCAACGCCGCGCACAAACGCGGTTTTGCCAACGCCGAGGTCGCCAAACATAGCAACGAACTCGGGCTTGCCTGTGTCGAGCTTAGCTGCAAAATCACGTGCGATTTGCTCGGTTTCTTCTGTTGAATGTGAATTAAAAATTTCCTTCATATTAGAAAAGTCCTGTGATTTTTCCGTTATCGTCAACGTCAATATTAAGTGCCGCGGGAGCTTTGGGCAAACCGGGCATTGTCATAATCGTGCCTGTAAGAGCAACGATAAAGCCTGCGCCTGCTGAGAGCTTAACCTCGCGCACGGTTAAGGTAAAGTCGGTTGGTCTGCCGAGCTTTGTTGGATCGTCGGAAAGTGAATATTGAGTTTTTGCCATACATACAGGGAAGCGAGCGTAGGCAGGGTCGAGTGCCTCAAACTCCTTAATTGCCTTCTCTGCCTTAACGTCAAACTTAACGTCATTTGCGCCGTAAATTTCCTTGGCAACTGTTCTTATCTTGTCTTGAATTGACATTTCATCAGGATAAAGCACGTGGAAATCGCTTTCCTTTTCGCAAGCGGCAACAACCTTGTTTGCAAGGTCAATTCCACCGTCGCCACCCTTGGCAAACACCTCGGAAAGGGCGAAGTCCGCGCCCTTGGCGATACAAATATCCTCAACTGCTTTAAGCTCAGCGTCGGAGTCCGTGCCGAAGCGGTTTATGGCAACGACAACAGGCACACCGTACTTTTGGAGATTGTCAATGTGCGCTTCAAGGTTAACTGCGCCTGCTTTAAGCGCTTCTACGTTTTCGCAAGCAAGGTCTGCTTTTGCAACGCCGCCGTTATATTTAAGTGCGCGCACGGTAGCAACCAAAACAACGCACTTTGGCTTTAAGCCTGCGAAGCGGCACTTAATATCAAAGAATTTTTCAGCGCCGAGGTCAGCACCGAAGCCTGCCTCTGTAATTGTATAGTCAGCAAGCTTCAAGGCAAGCTTTGTAGCTCTAACCGAGTTACAACCGTGTGCAATATTTGCAAACGGGCCGCCGTGAATAATTGCAGGGGTATTTTCAAGAGTTTGAACGAGGTTTGGCTTTAAGGCGTCCTTTAATACCGCCGCCATAGCACCGTTAACTCCAAGGTCCTTACAGTAAACGGGTGAGCCGTCGTATTTATATGCAACCAAAATTTTGCCAAGGCGCTGTTTCAAATCGGCAATTGACTCGCTAAGACAAAGAATAGCCATAATTTCGCTTGCAACGGTAATCATAAAGTGGTCTTCTCTCGGCACGCCGTCCATTTTGCCGCCAAGACCTACAACAACTGAGCGAAGAGCTCTATCATTCATATCAAGCACGCGTGTGAACAAAATTCTGCGTTGGTCGATACCAAGCGCGTTACCCTGTTGAATATGGTTGTCGATAACCGCCGACAAGAGATTGTTTGCCGTGGTAATTGCGTGGAAGTCACCTGTAAAGTGAAGGTTGATGTCCTCCATTGGCAAAACCTGTGAATAGCCACCGCCTGCTGCGCCGCCCTTTACACCGAAAACAGGGCCGAGCGAAGGCTCACGAAGGGCGATAATGGTGTCCTTGCCGATTTTGCTCATCGCCATACCAAGACCAACGGTTGTCGTTGTCTTGCCCTCGCCCGCAGGGGTGGGGTTGATAGCGGTAACGAGAATTAGCTTTCCGTCCTCCTTAGACGCCATTCTGTCAAGGAAATTATCTGTGATTTTTGCCTTGTAATGACCGTACGGCTCGTACTCCTCGGGGAGCAAGCCGATTTTTTCGGCAATTTTTGAAATGTGTTCAAGCTTTGCACCTTGTGCAATTTCGATGTCTGATAACATACATTCTCCTTCTCGGCAAGCAATTTTTGCCGAATTTTAATATCTTGACATTATTGTAGCATATAATATATATAAAATCAAATACTTTTTTCTATTTTGTAGAAAGTTACGCAAATAATTTTATAAATATTTTGAACAAGAGTTGAAAATATTGATTTTTATGATATAATGCTATTATCTACCCGTGGCACAGCTGGATAGCGCGCAAGACTCCGACTCTTGAGGTCGTAGGTTCGAATCCTATCGGGTAGGCCAAAAATTCGACAAGTTTCGACTTGTCGAATTTTTTATCCATTGCGAAAGCAATGGTATATCATCACGCTTTAGCGTGTATCTCATCACCGAAGGTGTATATCATCAGCCGCAGGCTGTATCCTCTTTCGCAATGATGATATACAACGGCGAGCCGTTGATGATATACGATGCTCCGCATCAATGATATACACGGCTCCGCCGTGATTGAGTACGCGTGGGTTCAAATCCATCGGTTAAAAAGGTAAAATATCTTTTTTATAGCCATTTCACAAAAAAATCCAACTCACAGGAGTTGGATTTTTTTATCCATTGCGAAAGCAATGGTATATCATCACGCTTTAGCGTGTATCTCATCACCGAAGGTGTATATCATCAGCCGCAGGCTGTATCCTCTTTCGCAATGATGATATACAACGGCAAGCCGTTGATGATATACGATGCTCCGCATCAATGATATGCACGGCTCTGCCGTGATTGAGTACGCGCGGGTTCAAATCTCTAACACAAAAGCGCGAAAATATCTTTTTTATAGCCCACTGACAAAACAAAAAAAGCTCCATTGGGGGCTTTTTTATTTTGCGATAGGTGAGAACCGTTGGTGAGATAATGAGACTACAAAATAGAAAAACAGATTCCCGAAAAAAGGAATCTGCTTTTGGTTATATGAATTTAACGAAATTTTTAAGGTAGCTATCGCTTATATACATAAGTATTTTTTCGTACGGCTCGTCAAATTTACCGTTTTCTATTTGCTTTACTATTCCGTCGTAAATTTGCCAACGAATGCTTGATAAAAGCGTTTTTTCAATCCAATATAAAAACTCGGTGCTACCGTTTTTGGCTTCAAGCTTTTTCATTTTGATATATAGCTCAACACCGTCCGAGGCATCGTGCCAGAGGTCAACGAATGCAAAGTCGAATTTTTCATTCGGCATAACCTTTTCGGCATACTCAAATGCATCGCTTTTTACTATTTTGATTTTGTCCTTATTTGCAAACTGTGGCAAAATATGTTTTTCAAAAAGCTTGATTACGCTTGCATCACGCTCAATAACGGTGACGGATTCCACCTCGCTTTTTTCGCTTGCCATATACGCAAAATAGCCTATGCCAAGTCCAAAAACGCACACGTCCCCCGATATTTTTGATAAATGGGGCTTCATTGTTTCAATTTCGTTCGGCTTAATTGCCATCCATTCAACTCCGTCCTCAAAGACGGTAGGAAAGGAAAATTGTTGGGTGAAAAAACCGATTTTAGGAATTTCACGCATGTTCTCATCAATGTCAATATCGTCGTAAATAAAGCCCTCAAACGGTTCGTAGCTTTGGTAGCCAAAATCCCAATTACCCTCTTTGGCGGTTGGAATTTTTATATTTTTGAAAAACGGATTTTCAAGATAATCACTCGGGTTTAACTGCTTTACGGATTTTTTAAGGTAGTTCTTTTCAAGAAGCGCACATTCCTCATCGTTTTCTGTTAGCGCGGTTGCAAGGAAGGTGGATACGATTTTTTCGTAATTTTCAGACACTCCCCCGACTATTTCGTCAACAATTTCCGAATTTAACAGTCTTGGAAAGTCGTTAAGATAGCTTGCGATAGCGGAAAAAGCAAAGAAATTTTCCCACCTAATTTTATTAAGCTCATTGAGCTTTTCCATATCCTTATACATCTTATTTTCCAAATGACGAAAGTGCCGCACCGATAACCGTGCTATACTGTGCGTTAACGGGAATAATGAAATTCATATCGAACATTTTATTAAGTCCGTCCACTATTTCCTTTGCTTGTGAAATATTGGTTAGGTTTCCTGTCAAAATTATATCCTTTATTCCGTATTGCTTTGATGCAAAATAAGCAATCATGCCAACAGTTTCGAAAACCATGTTGATAATGCCGAGGGCAAGGTCGCCGTTTGTTGCGGTATCACTGATTTTACCGAAGTTAGCCGCGGTCATATTGGAGCTGAGCCCCATATCCTTTTTTGAAATATCCGAAATACGAAGGTCGATATTCGAAAGGTCGCCGCTCTTTGCAATTTCGTCTATAGTTTCAATATGGCTAATGCCAAGCATTTTTGAGGAAAGACCGACGAGTGTGCCGCCACCAACACCCGTACCGCCAAGGTACTCTGGTGCTTGTCCCTTCTTTGCGTGCACAAGTGCCGTGCCTGTGCCAAGGCTCACTATAATAGCTTCATCAAGTCCTGATAGGTAAAGTCCGCCAAGACCGATGCTGTTAAACTCGGGTGTATGTATACATTCAAGATTGTAAATCGGCTTTGTGATATATGATGAACCGACACCCGTTATCATAACCCTCTCAATATCGCTAAGCTCAAGTCCGTTTTTATCGGTGAATTTACCGAAGGCTCCGTAAATCGAGGTTACCTGGTCGTTTGCGGTAACGCACATTGGCTCAATAAGCCTTTCCTCTTCATCAAAGCCAACTATCTTCGTTGTGCTTCCACCTATATCAATTCCTATAACAACTCCCATAAATACCTCCTATGGCAATGTCGTTTGTTTACTTTATTTTACCACTTAACAAAGGAAAAATCAATAACTAAAAACAAAAAAATCACCGAGGGAGTGTATGAATTCCGCATATTCGACACCGTTCGAGCGAGTGCGACAAAAATGGACAGAGAATTTTTTCGTTCCCTGTCCTTTTTTATGTGAAAATTTTTTAGTCAAGTGCAATTTCGTGACCGCATTCAGCCGATTTATATATAGCTTCAAGGATTTTAACCATATTAACACCCTGCTCCGGTGTAAAGTCCGGGGCGCATCTGCCGTTTATAACGTCGATAAAGTGTCTTATGTTTGCTTCGTGGTGAGGCATACAGTTATAGTCGTCAATTGACGGCTTGATTGTAACGCCCGTGCCGCACTCCTCGGTGAAAATATCGAATTTTCTGTCAATGCCTGACATACGCGAGCCGGATTTTTCTCCGCGCAATTCAACGAACATTTGGTCGCACTCTATGTTTGACGCCCAAGAAAATTCAATTTGTAGGCAAGCGCCGTTATCAAAGCGAATAAAGCCCATCGCCAAGTCCTCAACGTCGGTTTTTGAATACGAGGTATGAGCGAATTTTGAATATGTTGATCCGCTAACCGTAACAGGCTTTGGATTGCCCATTAAGTACATGGCAAGGTCGATAATATGAACGCCAAGGTCGATAAGAGGGCCGCCGCCTGACTGTGCCTTATCGGTAAACCAGCCGCCCCAACCGGGTATTCCGCGACGTCTAATCCAACCGCATCTTCCTGCGTAGATTTCGCCCATTTTACCTTCCTTGATATATTCCTTCAAGAATTTCGTGGTCGGACGGTAACGGTTATTTCTTATAACCATCAAGGTTTTGCCGCTCTTTTCAGCTGCCGCCTTCATTTTTTCCGCTTCTTCTACGTTTATTGCATCAGGCTTTTCGCAAATAACGTTAAGTCCTGCGTTTAATGCATAAATTGCAACTATGGAGTGAAAATTGTTCGGTGTGCAGATATCAACCGCGTCAAGCTCCTCGTTATCAATCATTTCCTTATAATCGGTGTATAGCTTTGCCTCGGGATATCTTTTAGATGCCGCATCAAGCTTATCCTTGTTTATATCGCAGATCGCAACGATTTTTGCTTCGTCAATTTTATCATAAGCTCCCATATGTGGACCCTGACAGATTTTTCCTGCACCGACAATACCTATTTTAACCATTATTTCTCCTCTAATCTTGCAACCCAAGGGCAATTAAGCGGAATACGTGGGCAAACGGGTGCTGCCCATTTTACTGCGTTTTTGATGATTGTTTGAACGTTTTCGTTATAGAATGTTGGGAAGGTTTCGTGACCGGGTTGGAAATAGAAAACCTTACCGTTTTCTCTATGCCAAATGCAGCCTGAACGGAAAACCTCACCGCCGTTATACCAGCCGATCATAAGAAGCTTGTCAGGATCAGGAATACCGAATGGCTCAGTATAAGTTTCCTCAGCTTCAAGCTCGAAAAATCTATCGTTAATACCACGCATAATCGGGTGGTTGTGGTCTATAACCCAGAGGCGCTCCTTGTCGTTGCTCTCGCGCCAGCCAAGGTTGCAGGACGTGCCCATAAGAAGCTTGAATGGCTTTGAGTGGTGTGCGGAGTGAAGGAAAATCATACCCATACCCTCAAGCACTGCATTTTTAACCTTCATAGCGATTTCGTCAGGAACCTCACCGTGTCTAACGTGTCCCCACCAAATCATAACGTCTGTATTTGCAAGTAATTCATCGGTGATGCCAACGTTTTCGATAAGCTCACCGTTTTCGTCGTGCTGAGTAACGGTTGTAACCTCTATTTCCTCATCCTTACCGAGAAATTCAGCAAGTGCCTTATGAATACCGTTTGGATATACCTTCTTTACACTTTCTTCCTTTACCTCGTGGAAAAACTCATTCCATATAGTAACTCTAATCATTATTTTTTCCTCACATATTTGTTTTTGGGGTTGAAACCCATAAAAAAGTATACCATATTTTGCTTTATATTTCAAGTGTATTTGCCTATTTTATTGACAAAACGCCGACAAAATGATATGATATTTATATGAAAGCGCGAGGTGATAAAATGGTTAAGCTCGGAAATGATTGGGACGAAATTTTAAGGGACGAATTTTCAAAGGAATACTATCTTAAAATACGTGAATTTTTGAAGGTGGAATACAGTACGCGCGTTATCTATCCGCCTATGTATGATATTTTCAACGCGCTTAAATACACCTCGTACGAAAACACGAGGGTCGTGATTTTAGGGCAAGACCCATATCACGAAGAGGGTCAGGCGCACGGTCTTTCCTTCTCGGTAAAAAAGGGTGTGAAGGTGCCGCCGTCACTTGTTAATATATATAAGGAATTAAAAAGCGATTTAGGAATTGAAGCACCGAGCCACGGAGACCTATCGAGCTGGGCTATGCAGGGGGTTCTTCTATTAAATGCAACCTTGACGGTAAGACAGGGGTTAGCAAACAGTCACCAAAATATCGGATGGAGCATTTTCACAGATCAAGTAATCAAACACTTAAACGAGTCAAAAAATCCAACGGTATTTATTTTGTGGGGTGGAAATGCACGCTCGAAGAAAAAGTACATAACTAATCCAAATCATTTTATTATCGAGTCGGCTCATCCGTCGCCGCTTTCGGCTTATAACGGATTTTTCGCATCTCGCCCATTCTCGCGCGCAAACGAGTTTCTAAAGAAAAACGGGCGCGGTGAGATTGATTGGAACAGCGTAAATTTATAAAAAATTGCTAAGACATTTACCGCTTTCGGCGTGTCTTAGCTCTTTTTTATTTTTTTATTTATCAGCTTGGCACAAAAATATGCAAGGACGATGAGCACTGAGTCCTTTAATATATACGGCAAGGACATTGTGACAAATGATGTGGGAACATCTATTTTTGAAACGAAGCTATACCACAAAACGCCAACTGTGTGACACGAAATCAAGCCGAGTGAAGAAAAAAGGATTTTTATTTTGCCTTTACCGAGCGCGCACATCAAGCAAAGTGGAAAAAATCCCCAAATAAAGCCGCCCGTATAGCCAAAAAGTGAGGCAATCCCACCGCCGAAATTAGCAAAAACGGGTATACCGACAAAGCCTAGTGCAATATATACAAGGAGCGCAACCGTTGATTTTTTAGCTCCCATTAAAAATGCAGCAAGCGGAACAATGAAGGTCTGCAAGGTGATGGGAACAAGGAATGGGGTCGGAATAGATATTTGAGCGAGGGCGGCGAAGGCAGCGACAAAAACGGCTATTTGTGCAAGATTGTATATTTTTTTATCCTTCATAGCTTTTTGCCCGCACCTCTCACACGTGCCTCTCCTGAGGAAAACGATCTTACTCCATCATCTGTTTCAATCACAAGGCGTGCGTTTTCGTCGATATCACTGGCAACACCGCGAGTGATTTTATCGCCGACGTAAACGTCGACCTCCTTACCGATAAGGTTAGAGCGGTTCTTGTATTCCAACATGAATTTTTTACTTTCTATTTCGGAATAATACTTATAAAAATAGTCAAAAAATTTTGACAAAAGCTTCGATTTATAACCACAGGGTGGGTCGTTTTCAAATATAGCGGTGGCAATATCACGTATTTCCGCATCAAATCCGTCCTTTGGCGTTGAAACGTTTACACCAACCCCAACAACACAGTAATCAAGAGTACCGCACTCGAAATTCAGCTGCGCCTCGGTTAAAATTCCCGCGCACTTTTTTTCATTTATATATATATCGTTAACCCATTTGATTTGCGCTTTTATTCCGCTCGTTTCCTCAATTGCCTGTGCCAAAGCCACGGCGCAAATAACCGTTATATTAAGCGCCTTATCAGCAGAGATTGTCGGGCGCAAAAGGAAGGAGAAATAAAGCCCATCCTCGCTTTTTGATATAAAGCTTCTGCCCATTCTGCCCCTGCCGTTCGTTTGAGATTTAACTATCACAACCGAGCCGTCCTTCTCGCCGCTAACGGCAAGTGACTTGGCAACGTCACTCGACGAGGTCGCCTCGTCAAGAACGGTAACTCTTGCCCCCTTAGGCAAATTTGTCAAAATTTCTTCTATATTTATAAAGTCTACCGCTCCGTTTAATTTATAGCCTTGGTTTGCTTGCGAGGAAATATCGTAGCCCTCTTTTTTAAGCTGATTTACCGATTTCCAAATACTGTTTCTTGTTACGCCGAGCTCACGTGCAAGCTCTCCGCCCGAGATAAGCTCCCCAGCGGATGCGTTTAGCCGTGCAAGCACCCTATTCTTTATTTTCATTTTCCACCTCGTGTCAACCTTATTTATTTTTAGGTGACATAATTCTTAAAGAAAAGCCGACCGTTTGGTCGGCTTTAATGTTAAATATTATTCTTGACCCTCAGCTACAGGGTAAAGAAGATTTTGAATCTTTGTGATTTCGCCCTCGTAATCAAAGGTGTTATTTCCCTCTAAAGGATAATTTGGAGTATAAGCGTGGTATAAAGTGTCACGTCCAAGCGTTGCGGCAGTTGCCTCTTTCTTAAATATTCCTACACCCATTTGAAGAAGCTCGCCGATATTGTTTCTCGAGATGTTTGCTTTTGTTGACTCAATAATCTTAAGAGCAATCTTGCAAGCGCCAAAGAGCTTTTCTTCCCTCGTGCCCTTAGCAAGCACAGATACAACGTTTCTAACCGCTGCTTCTCTGTCTTCAGCCAAATCAACGTAGTCATAGATTTCTTCTCTTGTTTCGTATGCAACACCGTCAACGGTAATACCACCAACATCTGCACATGCGGTTACAAATGAATCAAGTGGCATATCAGCATAGCCGTTAATTGCAATACCGTAGTTTTCTTCAACCGCTCTTGCAAGAAGCGCGCCACCACCGAAGCCGTATGCATCATACAAAGGACCTACACCAACGGTAGGAATATATGCCAAAGTAGACTTGTGAATATAAACGTATGTAACGCTGTCGGTTTCCTTATTGAATGAAAGAAGCATTACCATTGTTAAGTTGCCCGATCTGGCGTTTATATCACTGTTAATGGTAACAACATAGTTATAAATGTTTTCATCATACTTAGGATTAACAACCTCAGGTCTTGACATATTGTTGATTACGTCTTGATATGCCTTGCGGAATCTTGGCGCATTGAGCAACAATTCATCCGTATTTTCATAGTATAAACCCGTAACAGGTGCTGTTGCAACAGCAGTTGAATGCTCGGGAGCGTTAACGAACTTCTTTGCCTGTGCGTCGATAACTGCGTTGATCATCAAAAGAACGCAAGCAACCACAGCAACTATAGCCAAGAATGCGATGAGAATCTTTTTGTAAATATATTCCTTCTTTTGTGTCGGAGCCTCTGCCAAATATGCCTTGGGGTATATTTTGGTGTTAGCTGTCCTTTCTCTTCTCTCACTGATTTTACTCATATTAATCCTCCGTGTAAAGAATTATAATTTTCCATTATATTTATAGATTTATTTTATAACAAAATATAAAATTTGTCAATGCTTTTTTAGATATTTTCTACATTTGGACGCAATTTTTTAATAATTTAGACATTGGAGTTTGGAAATTCGCGCAAAAAATAGATGTTTTGCCTTTCAACCTTTATAGTTTTTCCGTTGAGATACGAAAGAAAATCGGGGGCGTTTTGGAAGATGAGCTTGTATGAATATAACGCTTGATGCTTGTATTTTTTTGCGCCAAGCGTGTCCTCCTTGCCATATTTTCCGTCTCCGAGCAAGGGATTGCCTATCGATGCCATATGGGCTCTGATTTGATGAGTTCTGCCCGTGACAAGCTCTATTTCAAGAAGTGAAAGATTTGTTTTTTCGTTATAGGAAATAGAGTTGTATTTGGTGATAATTTCCTTTGCTCCCTCGCGGTGATTTTTCAGCACTCTTACTGTGTTATTTTTGCTGTCTTTTATCAAAAAGTCGCATAGAGTGTCTGTTTTTCGGGGTGTTTTTCCGTGAACCACACAAAGATAATACTTGGTGATTTGGTTGTTTTTTATGCGCTCGTTTACCGTACGCAAAGATTCTGCGTTCTTTGCACAGATGACCATTCCGCCCGTGTTTCTGTCAATCCTGTTGCAAAGTGCGGGAACGAAGGAATTTTCGTTTTGCGGGTCGTATTCACCTTTTTTTGCAAGATAAGCCTGCACTTGATATATTAGAGTACCTCTCTCCTTTGCATCACCCTTGCCGCTTTCCTTGCCGTCGCCGTCGCCCGAGTGAACGAGAACGCCGGGAGCTTTGTCGCAAATTAAAATGTTTTCGTCCTCGTAAACCACGTTTATTTTAGCTTCAACGCTTGTCAGCTCAGCTTTTGTGATTTTTTCGGCAAAAAGGTCCTCGTTTAGAAACATTTGAACCGTATCGCCGAGGTTTAAGATTTGATTTAGCTCGGCACGCTTGCGGTTGACCTTAATTTTCTTCGTTCTAATTGATTTATACATAAGCGAGGGTGGAATACCCCTGACTGTTTTTTGAATAAACTTGTCAAGGCGTTGGCCTGCGTCATTTTTATTAACTGTGAATTCTCTCATTTTAGCTCCTTTGGAGTTATTTATTTTATTATAATGCGAATTTAACGCTTTTTCAAGTTAATTTTCAATTTTAGTTTACATATTAAAAAAAGTGTGGTAAAATGTACGTATAAATTTATAGAAAGGGGTGTTATTATGATTAAGGCTTCAGTTTTGACGCTTGGATGTCGCGTAAATCAGTATGAAAGCGATTTTATAATGGAAGAGCTTTCAAAAAATGGCGTAGATATATGCTCGCCTAATGAAAAATGCGATATTTACATAATAAACACCTGCTCAGTAACAAGCGAAAGCGACCGTAAATCAAGGCAGATTATAAGAAAATGCATTAAGCAAAATCCTAACGCCGCAGTTATCGTAACAGGCTGCTTCTCACAAATAAACAGGGAGGCGGCTGAAAAAATTGATGGCGTTTCCTTGGTTGTTGGTAACAATGAAAAATCCAAAATCGCATCATTGGCGCTTGATATATTAAATAAAAAAAGCGTATCCAGCTGTGGCTTTGATATATATAACGGCAAATTTGACGTAATGAGCGTAGGTGCGCCGCTTAAAAGAACGCGAGCGTTTGTAAAAATCGAGGACGGATGCGATTCAAAATGTGCTTATTGCATAATACCTTACGCAAGAGGAAGTGTGCGCTCCAATTTGCCCGAAAACGTAATAAGCGAGGTCAAAAACATAGCAAGCGAGGGCTGCTTGGAGGTTGTTTTGACGGGAATTGAAACCGCATCGTACGGCAAGGATCTAAAAAACGGTGCCAATCTCGCCTCTCTGCTTTCCCAGGTTGACAAAATTGACGGAATTTCGAGAATACGTCTTGGCTCACTCGATCCGTTCAACGTAACGCACGATTTTGTTGATGAAATTTCAAAATTAAATCACGTGATGCCGCATTTCCATATTTCTATGCAAAGTGGATGCACCAAAACATTAAACGCTATGAAGCGCAAATATACCGCCGAGCGTGCAGAAGAGGCAATAAATTACCTAAAATCCAAGTTTGAAAATTTGATGCTCTCTGCCGATATAATAGTCGGCTTCCCGGGTGAGAGCGACGAAGACTTTTTAGCAACCTACGAATATCTAAAAAAGCAGAGATTTTTGCACCTGCACCTGTTCCCATATTCAAAACGTGAGGGTACGGTTGCATCAAAAATGAGCGAGCAAGTCCCCGAAGAAACAAAGAAAGCGCGATTACATAGGCTTGAAGAATTACAGCGTGAGATAAAGGCGGAGCTGCTTTCCGAGTTTTTGGAAAAGAACCAAGAAACCGAGGTGCTTTTTGAAACCTTTGACGGCGAAAGCGTAATTGGTCACACACCGAATTTCATTGAGCTTAAAGCAAAATGTGACCGTTGCTTAAGCGGTGAGATAAAGCGGGTTAAGTTAATTTCAACCGACGGCGAATATCTTTACGGGAAAATTTTAGACTAAAAAACAGACGGTTCAATTTGAAGTGAACCGTCTGTTTTTTTATTCATTGTTTGATTTTGTGCTTTCGGATATCGTGTTAACAAGACCGACAATGCCTTGAAGGTCGCTTGGAATGATGACCTTGGTAGCCTTTCCGTCGGAAACCTTTTCAAACGCTTCGAGCTTTTTAAGCGTCATATATTCGGCGTTTGGTGATGCCTCGTTGATTAAACGGATTGACTCAGCTTGTGCTTGGTTAATCTTTAAGATTGCCTCGGCTTCTGCCTCTGCACGCTTAATTCTTGCTTCCTTCTCTGCCTCGGCGCGAAGGATTGCGGCAGCCTTTTCAGCCTCTGCCTCTAAGATTTGGCTTTCCTTTTTACCCTCGGCAACCAAGATGTTACTTGATTTTTCACCCTCTGCGCGAAGGATTGCCTCACGTCTTTGTCTTTCCGCCTTCATTTGCTTTTCCATCGCGTCCTGAATTTCTGCCGGTGGCTTGATGTTTTTAAGCTCAACACGGTTAATTTTAATTCCCCACGGGTCTGTTGCCTCGTCAAGAATTGAACGGATTTTTGCGTTAATCGTATCGCGTGAGGTTAATGTATGGTCAAGCTCTAAGTCACCTATGATATTACGAAGTGTTGTTGCGGTTAAGTTTTCAATTGCCGCGATAGGGTTTTCAACACCGTATGCATAAAGCTTCGGGTCGGTAATTTGGAAGAACACAACCGTGTCAATTTGCATTGTAACGTTGTCCTTTGTAATAACCGGCTGAGGTGGGAAGTCTGCCACCTGCTCCTTCAAGGAAACCTCTTTTGCAATTTTGTCAATGAATGGAATAAGGAAGCGAAGTCCCGTATCCCAAGTCGTATGATACTTGCCTAAGCGTTCGATAACGTATGCCTTTGATTGAGGTACTATTTTAAGGTTTGCGATAGTTATAATCGCCAAAACGATAACAATACCCACAGGAATTAGTAAAAGTGCCCACATAATTTATTCTCCTTTTCTTTCTACAATGGCTTTATTGCCAATTATTTCTTTGAAAATTACTATTTCGCCGCTCGGAATTTCCTCGCCGCTCTTTGATTTTGCGCTCCAAATTATACCGTTTATCTTGACTGCGCCCTCTCCCTTGATATTATTTATATCCTCAGTTACTATTGCTTCCTTGTCTATGTATAATTCAAGGTTAGTTTTGTGCTTTTCCGTCCTTTTTGAAAGTAGCCTTTTGACAAGCGGTCTTGTTGCAAAAAGAAGCGCAACCGAAATAACGGTAAACACGGTAATTTGCCATCCGATGCCAAAGCCCATATCGCCGAAAATTGCGGTAAGCACCGACGTCACCATAGCGCCGAAGGCAAACCAAATGCAAATTATTTGCGTTGTCAGAAGCTCAATAACAAGAAGTGCTATCATTAAAAACAGCCATATCCATTCCATAAAATCACCTCTTTCATAGTTTTTCTTGCGAATAATGATTGTTTTACGTGCGTGCAGGCTCGCCAATTTGAGCGCACGCTCTGTATATTTCCATATTTTTATCTATCACGTTTTGTGTTTCGTATTTTTTAACGTCTACCGTCATCGGCTTTACGCTTTTTACAAGTGAAACAAACGCATCAATATCGTTTATCTCGTATAAGCACTCGTCGGGGAGCAAATCAGACTGCCCCTTTACGCGCGAGGCAACAACGGGCAAGCCTGCCTTTAATGCTTCAAGAATATTAAACGGTAATCCCTCTGTGGTTGACGCGCTGACGTAAAGGTCCGCTTCCTTTATATATTTTCCAACGTCCCTTGTAAATCCCGTTACCTTTAAGCGGTCACTAAGATTGTGTGTGCGTGCGTATTTTTCAATTTTGGCTCGTTCACCGCCATCACCGACAAGGGTAAGGTGGCACTCGGGCAAATATTCAAGTGCGCGCACGAGCATAATTTGATTTTTGCGCTTGCTTATCTCGCCAACGTAAATAAGCTTTTTCGGCGGATACAACGGCGTAGCATTGGGGATTTCCTTTTTAAGAAAGTTTATTCCCATACCGTTTATTTTATACACTGAGCCAAGACAAAGTGAATTTTCCTTGGCGATTTTTTCGTCCTCCTCGTTCATAACTACAATATTATCCGTCTGCTTTTTAAGGATTTTTTCGCAAAGCAGATAAATTTTGTTATGTAAGCTACCGTAGCCGTTTCCAAAAAGGTATCCGTGCACGGTATTTACAACGAGTGGACGGTTTTTCATACATTTGAGTGCAAATCTAACCCAAAAAGCACAAAGTGAGGTGTGCAAATAAATCACGTCGGGCTTTTCTTGCTTTATGATTTTTCGTATTTTGAGTGACAAAAATGCGTTTTTGAGGGAAAAGGCACGCTTTTTGAATGGGATTTCTATATCAGCACCCTCACCGCTTGCTAAAACCAAGACCTCGTGACCCTCATTTTTGAATTTGTCTATGTACTCGCGGTGAAAATTATTTATATGCACCATATTTGATGCCGCGATAATTATTTTCATTTCACAAATTTTTCGTTTCTGTTAAACATTTTGAACGGTGTTAAAAGTATAATTTTTATATCGTTATAAACCGACCAGCTTTCAATATAGCTGATGTCAAGCTCAATTCTGCGCTCTATTGAGGTGTCACCTCGATATCCGTATATTTGTGCAAGACCCGTTATTCCCGGCTTTACCTGATGCTTTACGTTGTAAAGCGGTACACTCTCTGAATAAAGCTCCACGAATTTAGGAAGCTCAGGACGCGGACCGACTATCGACATTGAGCCGAAAAGAACGTTAAAGAGCTGTGGAAGCTCGTCAATTCCCGTTTTACGAAGGAAAGTGCCGAAGCGCGTTTTTCTTGTATCCTCATTCGTTGTCCAAGCGGTGTCAGACATTTCGTTCACCTTCATTGAACGGAATTTATACATTGTAAATTCCTCGCCGTATCTGCCTACTCGCCTTTGATTGAAAATCGCAGGGCCCTTTGATGAAAGCTTAACTCCGATAAATGCAAAGGCCATAAGCGGTAAGGTAAATAAAATCATAACAAGCGAAATTATAACGTCCATAATTCTTTTCATAGCGGCATTTGCAAGGTTGTCAAGGGGAACTGCACGCGTGTTGATTATAGGTAAATTTCCTATCATATCAACCTGACACTTTGATTTGAAATATTTATAAGTTGCAGTTGGAATAATTACCGCGCGCACGCCGCACTTGTCAGCTACCGACATTATGTTTTGAAGCTGATGCTGCTCGCGCGAGGAAAGCGCAACGACTATTTCGTACGGATGCTCTCTTTTTATTATAGCTTCAAGCTCAAAATATGAGCCGAGCTTGTTTTGCACGCTGCTTCGCTTACCTGCGACCGTGCCGATGACGGCGTAGCCAAGGTGCTTATTGTTGTTAACCTCTTTTATATAGTCCTGTCCCGCTCCGCTTGAACCTACGATAATAACCTTTTTTATGCGGCGCTTTTTGCCAAAAAGGTGAATGAGCTTTGTTGATATAATCTTTTTTAAGGTAAGGAGTGTGCTTGATAGCAAAATTCCGACAAGCGCGGAAATATAGTAATCCTTATTTGAAATAAAAATTGCAACGCACAAAAACAAAACCGCGGCAATAAAAAGCTGAACTATAAACAGCTTAATAAGCTGAGTGTGTAAGGGAGCAAAAACCTTTACACCGTATAGGTCGAAAATAAAGTAAATACCTATTGTTAAAAATGCTATGGCAAACGCAATTACAACGGCTGTGCCGCCGATATGTGTGCCGAAAGCGTACTTCAATACAAGGAGTGCAATTGTGACGGATATTGAGTTTATAATAAGGTCAAGAAAAGCACCTAAAAAGTGCGCAAGAGTTTTTTCTCTTTGTCCCATTTTGTCCTCCTTCTTAAAATCAGATTTTTAGGAATTTTATTCCCTTTTTACGCAAAAAGCCTCACTAAAACGAGTTTTGTGAGGCCATTTATTATTGTTCATTACAGTATTTTTGATATTTTTCGCATACCTCGTTTACGTCGCCGTATGCCATGACCTCTGAATTTTCAATCCAAATTGCCTTTTGACAGAGTGATTTAACCTGTCCCATATTGTGTGATACGATAACGAAGGTGACACCTCTTTCGCGTAGCTCGTTAACCTTGCGCGCGCACTTTTTGCGGAAGTTTTCGTCACCGACCGATAAAATCTCGTCCACGAGCAAAATATCGGGGTTTACGTCAATAGCGATAGCAAAGCCAAGACGTGCAACCATGCCCGAGGAGAAATTTTTGATTGGAATGTGCATATAATCCCCAAGCTCTGCAAACTCTACGATTTCCTCGTATTTTTTTGCAATTTCCTTCCTTGAATAGCCAAGGATTGCGCCGTTTAGGTAAACGTTTTCCTTTGCGCTTGACTCAGGGTCGAAGCCTGCACCGAGATTAAGAAGCGGAGCAACCTTGCCGCGCACCTTAACC
>JBGVIN010000005.1:0-25380 GCA_045123255.1 Eubacteriales bacterium | reverse complement strand
ATCACAACGGAAGTTGTCCGACATAAATATGGTTTTACCCTCGTTATCAAGCTCCTTTTCGGAGTCTTGGTCCGTTATATCGGTAAATCTTTCTCTGTAATCCGAGAAAATCTCAGGCTCGGCAGAGCGGAAGCGGTAAATGCTTTGCTTTATATCTCCAACCATAAAACGGTTGTTCCTTGAAATTGATGCAAAAATATCGTTTTGCACTGAGTTTGTGTCTTGATATTCGTCAACGTAAATCTCGTCAAGCTCTAAGCTAAGCTCTCTTGCCACCTCGGTAGGATTTCCGTTTTTGTCAACGAGTAGCCTGTGTGCAAATCGTTCTATATCGTTAAAGTCACAAATACCCTCGTTTCGCTTCTTTTTGGAAAATTCCTCGTTGAAAATAGTAAGGATTTTATACATCGACCTACAAATTTTATTGTTTTGTACAAACGACGCCTCAATTGATTCATAGCCCGAGGAAAAATAAGAGCCGCGATATTTTTCAACAACGGTTTTCTTGAATTTTTCACGCACCATTTTGGCAAAGGCAACGTCAATTCCGCTATCCTTTATTCCGTTTAAGGGAAGCGGAGTGTAGGAATCAAAAATCCCCTTTATTTTTTCGTATGTAGGATTTTTTAACGCCTCGTCAATCCTTTTTATATATTCGTAGTCCGTCAAAAAAGCATTAAGATATTTCGGCGTACCGTCGATATTTTGTATGTCCTCAATTATTTTACTATAAATAGGAAAGTAGTGAGAAACGAACTCCGAAAGCTCGCCCAATAGCACCTTGCCGTACGGAGTGAGCATAAAATCGCCCTCAAAGCCGTCGTTTTGAATTAAGGATTCAAGGAAAAGAGAGGTGCTTGATAGCTTTTTATAAAGCGAAAGAAGCTCGTCTGTTAGCTTCTCCTCGCTTGAAAGCTGAGAATAACAGTCACATACAGTCAAAAAGTCACTGTTTTCGGGCTCGTTTTCGTAGAAGTAATCAATGACCTCGGTCATTGTGTCCTTCATTAGTGTTTCGACCTCGTTTTCCTCACCGACGCGAAAATCGCCGTCGATGCCGAGCTTGTCGAAATTGGGTCGGATAATTGACAGACAAAAGCTATGAATTGTTGAAACGTTGGCGCTTGCCATTTTTACAATCTGTGACTGTAAATGCTTGCTTTCGGGATTTTCTTTAAGTGCCGAAACCAAGCGAGCGGTAATTCTGCTTTTTAATTCGTTTGCCGCCTCCTTTGTAAAGGTAACGACAAGCATTCTTGAAATGTCTGCACCGCTAATAATTTTTCTAATTATTCTTTCCGTGAGCGTTGCGGTTTTTCCGCTTCCCGCACCCGCAGAAATTAAAAGGTCACTGCCAAAATGCTCAATAGCCTTCGTTTGCGAAGGGGTAAAGGATTTTTTATCAGCCATTATTTATTCCTCCTTCTGCAAAATGCGCGCCACTCACAAAACGCACAGGCATCCTGTCCTGTGGAGCTCTTCTTTGGCTCTGCATACGCGCTGCCCTCGTACATTGCGTTACCTATTGCACAAATGCTATCAACCATTTTTTGATATAGCTCTTCAAATTTTTCACTTGAAATATAGTAGTGATTTTTCGTGCGACCGCTCGGTTGCGGCATATAAATTCCGCTTTCGTCGGTGTTTTGTGCGCTAATTAAGCTCTCATCGTCTAAAAATCTGCCCTTGTAGGCTGAGGCAAGCATAATTTCCTCCGCCTCGTTTTTCTCGGCACTGTCAAGATTAGACGTTAAATCGTGTGTTGAAACAACCTTACCAACGTTCAATGGAATATAGAAAAATCCCGCAGGCACTATGCTTTCCGTGCCCGAAAGAAGCTTTCTTCTAAACTCGCAATCCTTCATCTTCGAAAGAGAGAAGAGGTAGATAAGGAGTTGCAAGCCGTCGCCGCTTTCAACCGCGCTCTCGGAAAAATTCTTTGCACCGATTTTATAGTCGGCAACTCTGATATAAGTAGTATTTTCAGTTCGGTACGTGTCAACGCGGTCGGCGTATCCGTTTAATGAAACCGTCGCGCCTGACTTTAATTCAAACGTGAGCGGCTCTGCCGCCCCTTCTCGTCCATGGTAAAACGGAAGCTCTAAAAATTCGGGCAAAAAGCGCGTGCCCCTGAATTCGTCAACGAGCTTTTTAACGAAAATATATAAAAATCTGCGAAGCCTGCCAAAGAGGTGGCTTAATTTTCCGCCAAGGAAAACGCCGCGGCATACCGCACTTATATATTCGTTTACTACCTCGTCAACCGCATTTCTTATTTCGCTATCGTCAAGTCCTTTATAGTATTCGGGATTTTCCTTAAACATAATAAGGAAACGCTCAAAAACAGCATGCACAAGCGTGCCTGCCTCTCTTGATGAAAAATAGTATTTTTCGTCGGAGCGCAAATTAAGGAAATAAGACGAATAGTACTTGAATTTACAGGTGACGAAGGTGTCCATCTTCGTTTGCGAAAGTGAAAGATGATTGCCCAAGGCATCCTTTACGGTTTCCTTCTTTACCGTATCGCCTTCGTTTGAAAAGTCGCTCGTCCTTGCAAAAATTCCAAGCTCTCTTGAAATAGCCTCGGAAAGCGGTGGGTTAACCGCGGAAAGATATTCCTTTGCCAAGGCAGGGGTGTAAATTTTAGAAATATAGTCAAGATCTGACACTTGTATTTCCTTGATGCTCGGAAATAGCTCTAAAATGCGCGTATAGCCAATGGACGGCTGCTTAGCTCCGCCGTCAATTCCTGTTTTGAGCGCGCAAATATGTGCGCCGTGGCTTGCAACACCAATTGCGTTTTTGAAAAACATCAGCTCATCGTCAGCGCGCACGTCCGTCTTTTCGGAAAGATTTATATTTACCGTTTCAAGCGCAATTTTATCGCTATCACTAAATATAGAACCGTTTGTTACTGTAGATGGGAACGTGCCCTCGTTTGCACCCAAAACAAAGACGTGCTTAATGCCTTGCGCGCGAACAAGTGATGCCTCGGCTATTAAAACGTTGTCCTCACCTGTTGGAATTGTGCCAACCTTGGCATCTAAAAACGCGAGGTGCAAAAGATTTATAAACGTGCTTATATCAACGCGTGTATCCTTACATATATCGTAAAGCGTGTCAAGTGCGTCAAGAATTGCTTGCCAGGACTGTGAAAGAATATAGGCGTCCGCCTTGTCAGATTCGCGCCTTTCATTTTCAAGCTTATCAAGAATACGGTTCTTTTTTAGAAATTCAAAAACCGCAAGGCAGCATTCTCCAACCGTGCCACCGCGTTCAAACGGCGCTTCAAGCACTTTAAGCAAATCAAGGAGCGTATCTCGTGTTTTGATAACCTTTTCAAGTGCCTCCCTTTGCGTATCGGTTTCCTCCTCGACAAAGCCGTCGGGGTTTGACGCCCAGTAATCGTCGTTTTTGAATTTGCTTCCGTAAATATTCCACTTTGTTATATACGCCTCAAATCGGTCAAGCTCTCCCTTGTCAATATCAATGTACGGTGATTTTGCAAAGGTTAATAAATCCTGTCCTCTTTGCGAGTTGACAAATGAAAGGGCGGAGAATATCATTTTTATTAGCGGCTTTGTGAGCCAATTTGAAGGTGAGGAAAGAAAATGCGGAATATCGTATTTTTGCATCGTATAGTCCAAAATACCGCGATACGTGTCTAAGTTTCGGGCAATTACCGCAATTTCGGAATATTTGTATCCCTTGGAAATTAGCTTTTTTATCTCACCGCTGACAAACTCACATTCCTCAAACTCATCGCTGCATCTTGCAAGGGTGATGCTATCTCCGCCCGAAAAACCGTTTTTGGTAAAATCCCAAAGAGAAGACGAGAGAGCGCGCAAATCGTTTGATTTATGCTTTAAGTCCTGGTTAAATTCAATGATTTTATATTCCTTATTTAGACGCTTACAAAGAGAAATGACACTTGCACTCGTTTTGGCAATCTTTGCAAACTGTACGGTCGTTTCCTTGGCATTGCTTGGACAGTCAAACGCAAAGGTCACGTCAGAGGCTGAGGAAATGATTGCTTCAAGCACGCCAAACTGACTAAGAGTAAAGCCGTAAAACGAGTCAAAATAGACACTTGTGCCATTAAAATAGTCGTTTTCCTTGATTGATGAAGCAAGAAGCGACGTGTCGTCATATGGATCGGAAAATCGCTCGGAAAGTATTTTTTCGTAGCTTGACCATATGGTGATAATATCGCGTAGCCTGTTTTTTAGGCTCTCGTTTTCAAGCTCGGATATAGCCTTTTCAAGCGCTTCTATTGTGACAGAGTATGATTTTAATTCGCCAATTGCCTCAAGGAAGGATTTAATGCAGCTTTTCTCGTGTCCCGGCGCAATTTTATATTCTTTTAGCATTTCGCGGCACTCACAAATTGTGCGGTACATAATAAGGTTTTTCCCGCTTTTTGATACGTAGTTAGTTCTAAGACCGCCAAAGGCTCTAAACACAGAGTTAGCAAGACGGGTAAAGTTAGTTGCCTCGCAAAAAAGCTGAGCGCGCGAGGGCAAAAGAGAGGCAATTTGCCTCTCTCTTAAAACTGTTTCTTGCTCGGGAACAATAAGCACGGAGCGCTTTCCACCTTGATAGTCAGCCTTAATCAAATCGAAAATATGAGTGCTTTTTCCCGTTCCTGTGTCGCCAAATAATAGCTTAATCATAGTGACGCTCCCTTCTAAACGTTAATTATCGTTGATAACCTCGTTATTATCAACGCTTTCTTTATTGCTCTTTGCTTCACCCTGGGATTTTTGCTCCTTAGGTGCTTTTGCAGCCTCCCAAATTTGCACGTTTCGTGAAATTGTTTCGCGCCCGCGCCAAGCAAACGGACGTGAACTGAATTCCTCGTCTGACATTTTCCTTAGCGTTTCGTTATCTAAAACGGGAAGTGTGCTATCTATAAAGTACTTAATAGGTGTATATTTCGCGTTTTTTGTATAAGGACAAATATTTTGGCACACGTCACAGCCCCATAGAGAGCCATGCTTTAACATTAGAGCTTTTTCATCCTCGGAAAGCTCGCCCTTCTTTTGCGTTATAGCAGAGAGGCAAATTTTTTTGTTTGATGCGTCGTTTCCGCTTTCGTCCATCTGAATACAGCCGCTCGGGCAAGCATCCTTGCATTTTCCGCAGTGAAGGCACGTGCGCATCTCCTCCTCGTCAGCATATGAAAGACCGAGCTGCTTTGGCGTTAGATTGGTTATGCATTCGCCAACGAAAACAAAGGATGAATATTTTTCATTTATAAGCAAGCCGTTGTCACCCATAAAGCCAAGACCGCTGACGCACGCTGCGTGCACCTCGTCAATAGGGGAGTGGTCAGCGAAAACCTTAAACTGTGCGGTTGGATGCTTTCTTAAAATGTATCTTTCAAGCTTTCTTGATAAGCTCTCGACGTAGGCGTGATAGTCCTTAACCGATGCATATGCGGTTAAATTTTCCGATTTTACCTTCGTTCTGTACGGAAAGAGCATAACTATAACGTTTGCATCCTTCTCAATTCCGTTCTTGAAAAGCAAATACGGCTTGGTAAACTTGCATTTTGAAAGCGGAATGCAGGCATAATATTCTACACCCTCGTTCATTAAAATTCTTGCGAAATGATGCACGTGCTTTTTTCTGAAAACCAAGAACTCCGAAAGCACGAAATTTAATACAACTATAATTGCATTAACCAAAACCTTAATGAGCAATTCGTATTTTTTGAAATTGCAAATATCAACGAAAAGCCACATAAGTCCTGTGTTCAGTAGGCTTGTCCCTGCTCTGGCAAGCGCAAACGAGCCCGCCTCGGAAATAAACACCAAAAATCTAAAGCTCTTGCTCTCGAAAACGAAAAGCTTGCTTGTCACAAATGCAAAGGTGATAGCCAAAATTTCAGCAAGCGTGTTTGAAATTATCGTCAATATTCCACCGTGCAAAAGGTTGTCTAAAATAACGTTTGCGAAAAGCCAATATGAAACGAAGCTTACAAGAAACGTCAGAACTCCGCAGGTAGAGAAGGCAATAAATTTTTTATATCTTTTGAAAAACCTCATAAGTCGTTCCCTTCAAAATTCAACAAAATACAATTTTATTATATAAAATTATTAGTGCTTTGTCAAGGAAAAAGGCACAAGAAAGTACTTGCAAAAATATTTTTTATATGCTAAAATATAACTATATATTGACAAAATGTGGATTTTGGCACACAAAATATAAGAAAAAGTGTCTGAAAACACACTAAATTTGACAAAAGGAGGATAATTATGGCAACAAAGGGATATACAGACCAAAGCATTTCCTCGCTCAAGGGCGCGGACCGTGTCAGAAAAAGACCTGCCGTAATTTTCGGCTCCGAGGGCCTTGAGGGCTGTCAGCATTCGTTTTTTGAAATTCTTTCGAACTCCATTGACGAGGCGCGCGAGGGCTACGGAAAAGAAATAACTATAACAGTTTACAAGGACGGAACCATCGAGGTTGATGACCGAGGCAGAGGCGTTCCCCTTGACTATAACCAAAAGGAAGGCAGATATAACTGGGAGCTTGTTTACTGTGAGCTTTACGCAGGCGGTAAATACGATAACAACAGCGCAAAGGGCGCTTATAAGTTTTCTCTCGGCTTAAACGGCCTTGGTGCTTGTGCTACGCAATATTCCTCCGAGTTTATGGACGTTTATTCTTATAAAAACGATTTCGTTCAAGAAATTCACTTCAAAAAGGGAAATCCCGTTTCCAAGCTTGAAACAACTCCGCTTGATGGCAAGGATAGGCGTACAGGCACGCTCACGCGTTGGCGTCCCGACCTTGAGGTGTTTACAGACACCAACATTCCAAAGGAATATTTCTTTGACGTGCTTCACAAGCAGGCGATAGTTAACGCAGGGCTTAAGCTTATTTTGCGCTATGAGGTTGCAAGCGGAAGGTTTGAAAAGACTGAATTCCTTTATAAAAACGGTATCTCGGATTATTTAAGTGAATTGACGCTTGATGCATCTCTTACCGCACCCGTTTATTGGGAAATGAGCGACAAGGGACGTGACCGCGAGGACAAGGAGGATTACGAGCTTACCGCGCAAATTTGCTTTGCCGTTTCAAATACGGTAAACGCACTTGAATATTACCACAACTCAAGCTTCCTTGAGCATGGCGGCTCACCCGACAAGGCGGTGAAGCGCGCATTCCTTAGCGAGCTTGATAAGTACCTCAAAAACAACAATAAATATACACGTAACGAGAGCAAAATTACCTTTGGCGATATTCAAGACTGTCTTGTTTTGATTATCAACAGCTTCTCAACCAAAACCTCGTACGAAAACCAAACGAAAAAGGCAATTACAAACAAGTTTATCGAGGACTCTCTTTGCGAGTTTATAAGACGCAAGCTTGAAATTTATTTCATTGAAAACCGTGCAGAAACAGAGCTTTTTGCAAACCAAGTGCTTATTAACAAGCGCTCACGTGAAAAGGCAGAAACCGCACGACTTGATATCAAAAAGAAACTTGCAACGTCGAACGATATTACCAACCGCGTTGAAAAATTCGTTGCTTGCCGTTCAAAGGACCCCGACAGACGTGAGCTTTATATAGTTGAGGGTGATTCAGCCTTGACCTCGTGTAAGCTTGCACGCGATGCCGAGTTTCAAGCAATTATACCGGTTAGAGGTAAAACCTTAAACTGCTTAAAAAGCTCATACGATAAGATTTTTAAGAGCGATATTATCGTTGACCTACTAAAGGTTGTCGGCTGCGGCGTTGAGGTTGAAACCAAGGCAAATAAGGGTAAGGATGCGGTTGCCACCTTCGATATTAACAATTTAAGATGGAACAAAATTATCATCTGTACCGATGCCGACGAGGACGGCTTCCAGATAAGAACGCTTATTCTTACAATGTTCTACCGTCTGCTTCCAACGCTTATAAAGGAGGGCAAAATTTATATTGCGGAGTCACCGCTTTATGAAATCACCACCTCAAAGGACAAGATTTATTTTGCATATAACGAGCCTGAAAAGGCAGAAATTCTTGAAAAAATCGGCACGGAGAAGTACACTATTCAGCGTTCAAAGGGACTTGGCGAAAACCAACCCGATATGATGAAGAAAACTACAATGAGCCCCGAGTCAAGACGACTTATTCAGGTTAGCCCTGCCGACGAGGAAGCAACGAGAATTATCTTTGAAACCTTGCTTGGCGACGATATTGCCGCAAGAAAGGAATTTATCGCGGTAAACGGTCCAAGATATATGGACTTGGCAGATATATGATAGAGTACACAGACGACGAAAAATATATGCTCCTTGCCATAGACGAGGCGAAAAAAGCCGAGAGCGAGGACGAGGTGCCCGTGGGTGCGGTCATTGTGCGTAACGGAGAGGTTATCGCCTCTGCCTATAACACGCGTGAGTATGGCAAAAACGCGCTCTATCACGCGGAAATTAAGGCAATTGACGAAGCGTGTAAAAAGCTTGGTGGCTGGCGCTTGGTAGGATGCACTATGTACGTCACCCTGGAGCCATGCCCTATGTGTGCAGGCGCAATTATAAATGCAAGAGTGGAAAGAGTTGTCTTTGGCGCACCCGACCATAAGGCAGGGGCTTTTGGCACTATGATAAACCTCACCGACTATCCGCTTTTTAAGCCCGAAATTGTCGGCGGTGTCCTCAAGGACGAATGTGCCCAAATGCTTACAGACTTTTTTAAGAAAAAACGATAAAACAGAAAAATGCGGCACCCTGTGTCGCATTTTTGCATTTTAGACCCTTATTTTTGCAACTCACTTAAAAGGTTCTTGACAAATCTGGCATAAATGATTAAACTGAAAACAGAAAAGGGGAGTGAGAGATGAAAATCACAATTGAAACCGATAAAAATATAACGGAAACCGAAATACTAATAAAATGCTCACAGATTGATGAAAGCCTAAAGGAAATAATAGCATCACTTTCATTAGACGACTGTAAATTCGTGGGGTATCTTGATAATGAGGCATATTTTGTTTCATTAAATGAAATTTTGTATTTTGAAGTGGTTGACGGGGGAACGTTTTTCTACACCAATGGAAAAATCTATGAATCTGTATTAAAGCTTTATAAAATAGAAGAATCAATCCAAAACACCTCTTTTGCAAGAATTTCAAAAACGACAATTGCTAACCTAAGAAAAATGACAAGCATTAAAAAGGCAGAGCATAGCCGACTTGTTGCGACAATGGTAAGCGGCGAAAAGCTCGTCGTGTCGCGACAATACGTATCGGAAATTAAAAGAAAGCTGGGGGTGTAATTATGTTGAAGGGATATATCAGAACCGTTTTAATATCACTTGGCTGCGGCGCATTTATATTTTTTATCGCATCGTTTATTAACGCGCCCGTCATAAATATCCATTTTTTCAGGATGCTTGAAACAATGCTTTTTATAATAGGCTCGGCAGGCTTTTTTATCTATGCATTTTCTAAAAACAAGGTCTTGAACGTTGTATATCAAACGATAGTGATGGTAGCGTCGGGAATTATTGTTCCTATGGCGTTTGGAATAATAGAGTTTAGTTGGGCGTGGCTTATTTCAACCTCCCTTGCAATAGGAATTTCGTATCCGATAGCACGTTTAGTGATGTATAAAATCAGAATGAAAAATCTGAAAAAAATTAACGAAAAGCTATCACAAAACCAAAAATAAAACAAAAAATGCGACACCCTGTGTCGCATTTTTCTATATTTGACTCCTTTGTGCAAAGTGAGCTGTCACAAAGTGACTGAGGAATTGGTTATTTCTTTAATGACTTAACAAACGCCTCAATTTTCGCCTTCTCCAGTGGGAGAAGGGGGACCACTTGTGGTGGATGAGGTGTGCTATTTCTTTAATGACTTAACAAACGCCTCTATCTTAGTCAAAGCTTCTGCTAAGTGCTTAACCGAATAAGCATAGGAAATTCTTGCAAAGCCGTCACCGTTTTCGCCAAATGCAGTACCCGGCACGATAGCACATTTCTGCTCGTAGAGAAGTCGCTCGCAAAATTCCTCACTTGAAAGACCGAACGGTGCAATATTCGGGTAAATATAGAACGCACCCTCCGGCTCAAAGCATTCAATTCCTATCTTGCGTAGCCCTTCGAGAATAAACACGCGGCGGCGGTTATATTCCGCGCGCATCATTTCAACGTCCTCGTCACCGTTTTTGAGTGCCTCAATAGCCGCAAACTGTGACATTGTCGGCGCACACATAATTGCATATTGGTGAACCTTCAACATTTGAACCGCAAGCTCCCTTGGCGCACAAATATAACCCATACGCCAACCCGTCATTGCGTACGCCTTTGAAAATCCGCTTGCGATTATGGTTCTTTCGTGCATACCGTCAAGCTCGGCAATTGAAACGTGACGTCTGCCGTAGGTCAGCTCTGCGTAAATTTCGTCGGAAAGCACGCAAATATTAGTTCCGCGCAAAACCTCGGCAATTCCTTCAAGCTCCTCGCGTGTCAAAATAGCACCCGTTGGATTGTTCGGGAAGGGAAGAATGAGCATCTTTGTCTTAGGCGTTATAGCCGCTTTCAGTTCCTCGGGCGTAACCTTAAACTTGTTTTCAAGCTTCGTTTCAATATGCACAACCTTTGCGCCAATCATCTCAGCGATAGGCTCGTAGCAAACGAAGGACGGAATAGGTAAAATAACCTCGTCACCGGGTTCAAGCACGGTACGCATTGCAATATCGATAGCCTCTGAGCCGCCAACGGTTACAACAACCTCGTCCTTAGCGTTATATTCAAGGTTAAATCTGCGCTTTAAGTATTTAGTTATCTCAACTCGCAGCTCGTTCATGCCTGCGTTTGAGGTATAGTAGGTTTTGCCCTTTTCAAGGCTTTCGATAGCGCTTTCTCGAATGTGCCAGGGCGTAATAAAGTCGGGCTGTCCAACCGTCAATGAAATAACGTCCTCCATTTCGGAAAGCATATCGAAGAACTTACGAATTCCCGACGGCTTAATTCCGCAAACGGTTTTAGACAGCATTTTGCCATAATCTATCATATAAGTAAATTTCCTCTTTCGTCAACCTCGCAGCTACCGTAAATAACACCCTTGTCCTTGTATTTTCTAAGCACGAAGTGTGTTGCAGTCGCGGTAACTGATTCAATGGGAGCAAGCTTTTGTGCAACGAAGTAAGCAACCTCGCGCATAGTTTTACCCTCGATAATAAGAGCGAGGTCAAAGCCGCCGCTTGACATAAGATAAAGCGACTGTACCTCAGGGTAGTTGTATATCTTTTCGGCAATTTTGTCAAAGCCGCGATCTCTTTGGGGAAGCACCTTAACCTCAATTATTGCGCTAACGTATTCGCGCTCGGTCTTGTCCCAGTCAATAAGAGTCTTGTAGCCGAGAATAACGCCGTCTCTTTCATATTTCTTAATAGCGTCCTTAATTTCGCCAACCTCTTTAGAAAGCATAAGAGCAATTTGCTCGTAGGTCAAGGTCGCATCGTCCTCAAGAAGCTTCAAAATTTTTTCCATAATCCACCTCGAAAAAATAAAAGTTAAACTTATAATATCATAAAAGCGCGCGTATGTCAATTATATCTCGACAAAAAAAGAGGTGAAGTTATCTCACCCCTTATTCATAAAGTAACGGATTTATAAAATCAAGCAATTCCTTTGTGTATTTTTCGGTGTCGGTAAGATACGCGGTTGCGTGTCCTGCGCCCTCGATTGTAACGAATTTTTTGTTTTTTGCTCCGCATGCGTCGAAGTTCTTTTTGCTCATATCGTGCGGCACAAATTCGTCGTTATCGCCGTGAAAAAATATAGTTGGTACGGTTGAATTCGGCATTAACTGAAGCGGTGTAAGCTCCTCAATATCAAAATGACCGTATAGCTTTCCGCCAAGCTTAATAAACGGATAGAGCAGCTTTGCGGGTAGGTGCATATCGCGCACCGTAGCTATTATCATTTCCTTGGCAGATGTGTATCCGCAGTCGGCAACAACGGCTACAACGTTTTTAGGCAGATCCATTCCAGATGCCATAAGAACAGTAGCTGCGCCCATTGAAACACCCAAAAGCACAATTTTTGCGTTTTTGTCGATGTTGTTTATTGCATAGTCAACCCATTTTAGACAGTCGCGGCTTTCGTTCACTCCGAAGGTAATGGTTGTCCCCTCGCTTTTGCCTCCTGCACGGTGGTCAACAGCTAAAACGTTGCGTCCGTGGTCAAGCGCTCTTTTGATAGCCGCATTCATATCTCTGTTAGCGCTTCCGCGATAGCCGTGGAACAAAATCTCGATAGGCTCACCCTTTTTCGCCTCATAATACTTAGCGTGTAGCTTTATACCGTCGAAGGACTCAATAAATAAGTCCTCATAAGGTATTTGTTCAACCTCCTTGCGCCAAGCAACGAGCCTCTCTCCGTAAAGCTCAAAAATGAAGCTGGTTTTTTTAATCACCGCATCATTCTTTTTTGTTCGGTCAAGTGAGGAATAAAACGTCTTGTAGTAGCAAATATAAGAAACTAAGAAAATTAGTCCAAAAATTGCCAAAATAGCAACCCAAACGAGTGCCATAACTAAAAGAGCAATTATAATTTTATACTGTGTTTCCATAAAATCGCCTCGTCTTAATTAATTATCATTATTTTACCACATATAAAATGCTTTTTCAATAAACTAATTATGAATTTTTAGAGAAAAATTAAAGAGTTGAAATTTGTCGAATTATGTGATATAATATTCGCGTTACGAATATGAAAGGTAAATAATATGAATATTGTACCCAATTATAAAAATCCTAAAAAGTATAATACTGCAAAATTTCCGATAAGACAGCCAAAATATTTGACCGCGTTAATTCAGGTCCTGTCTAAAGCCGCCCTTCTTGGAAATACATATAAAATCGATAAGGTTAATATGGAGGGCTTAAAGCCGCCGTATATCCTGCTTTCAAACCATATGGCATTTGTTGATTTCAAGCTTGTTTCAAAAGTAACTTATCCACACAGAGTAAACAACGTGGTTAACGTTGACGGCTTCTACAAAAGAAAATGGCTTCTTGAATGGATAGGTGCAATAGGCACGCGCAAATTCACATCTGATATTCACCTCATTCGTTCAATCCTAAAATGCCTTGAGCGCGGAGACGTTATCAGTATGTACCCCGAGGCGTGCTATTCCCAGGCGGGTATTTCCTCGTATTTGCCGAGCGCGCTTCCGCTTCTCATCAAAAAAGCAGGCGTGCCCGTTGTTACCGTTTTGCACAGAGGCAACCACTTGAATAATCCCATTTGGGACGTTAAAAGAAAGCGCAAGGTTCCGCTTCACACAACCGCAACTCAAATTCTAACCAAGGACGACGTTGCGCGCCTAAACTACGCGGAAATCGGTGAAATTATCAAAAACGCACTTGACTATGACGAATATCAGTACCAAAAGGACAACGGTATTTTAATAAAGGAAGAATATCGCGCAGAGGGGCTCCATAAAATCCTTTATAAATGCCCAAATTGCAAGACGGAGCACAAAATGGCGTCGAGCGGCACGGAAATTTATTGTGAGGAATGCGGCAAGCGCTACGTTTGGCAGGAAAACGGCTATATAAAAGCTGTCGATGGCGAAACCGAATTTGACCATATTCCAAACTGGTTTAGATGGGAAAAGGAAGAGGTAAGACGTGAGATTGCAAGCGGAGAATATAGCTTTTTCGACGAGGTTGACGTATATTCACTTCCGCGCCCAACGAAATTTATCCACCTTGGCGAGGCAACGATAACGCACGATCCCGAAAACGGCTTTGTATTAGAGGGCAGCTATCGCGGCAAGGAGTATAGAATGGAGCGTAAGCCTATTCAAACCTACAATTTGCATATTGAGTATTCCTATCCACTCTTAAACAAAGGCAAGCGCGACGCGGTTGTTATGTCAATGGACGATGACCTCTTTTATTGCTTCCCCAAAAAGCAAAACGTTATTACAAAGCTTGCATTTGCAACACAAATTCTTTTTGAAAACCGCGAAAACGAGATTAAAAAAGAAAAGCTTGAAAGACAAAAAAGCAAAGGTATAATTTAATAGCAAAATAAAAAAGCCTTCCCAATCGGAGAAGGCTTATTTTTTATAAATTTTCTTGTTTCCAAGCGGAAATCTGTTTTTGTATAGCAGGCTTTATGGCGGCTGTTAACACCTCGTAGCCTTTTTGGGTCAGGTGTCCGCCGTCCGTTGTATATTCGTCGTAAATTTCGCCCGTTTCAAGGTTAAGAAGTGCGGAATACAAATCGATGTACTCATAGCCGTAAATCTCGGCGTACATCTTAATTTGCACGTTGTTATATGCGGCAAGCTGGTTCTTTTTGCCCCATTCGCCACTCATCGAGGTGAGCGAAAGAAGCACAATTTTCGTCCTTGGCGCATTTTCCTTAAATGATTTAAGTATGCTTTCGTAATTTTCAAGCATTGTGTCCATGTTGTTTGCACCAATGAGCATTACAGCTACCTTTGGCTGCACCGCGTAAAGAGAAACGTCAAGACGCTCTTCGAGCCACACCGACGTGTCACCCGAAATTCCTCTGTTAAGCACTGTGTATTCGGGGTAAAATTCCTTCACGTTATACCCGTCAGTCAAGCTGTCACCAAGGAAAACGACGTCAACGCCCTTTCCCTTAAATTCCTCGTTTTCCTTTTCAAAGCCTTCGATTTTTCCGTTGTAAAATTCCCAAAAAGCTTCCATATCGTTGCTTTTGCCACAGGAGCAAAGCACCGAAAACGTAAAAATAAAAATCAAAGTAAAAATAACAATTCTTTTCATATCATCACCTCGCTTTAATTATATCATAAACTGAGCGTATTTCAACATTTTTATTTACTTTTTCGTTTGGAAATGATATAATAATTTCAGAAAGGGGTGAGAATATATGTCCAAAAGAATAGACGAGCTGACAAGGTTGACTTTAGCGGGAGAGATGTACGTTTATCCCGTGGAAACGATAAAGGATGAAAAAATTGAATACCGCTCTCGCATCGAGCGCGAGGTTAGCGAGCTTTGTGCGTATATTCTTAACCAAGAGCCGAAAATTAACGAGCATTGTGCTTTCACCGGTAGGTTCAATTTTGACGGCAGTGTTGTCGGTGATGCCTTTAAGCGCGGTGGGCACAAATATAACCGTGAAGCGCTTGATAAATATTATTTAAAGCCGCAAGAAAATCTTTCAACAATGGAGTGGCAGCACGCCACTGCGGACTATAAAAAGGTGCTTGAAAAGGGAATTGACGGCATAATTGAGGATATTGAGAAATCAAAGCGCGTACACGAAAGCGATTATGAAAAGACAGAATTTTTAAACGGACTTGAGCGCGTTGCAAAAGCACTTATTTTATGGGCTGAAAAATGCTCAAACCGCGTGTATGATTTTGCAAATTCTCAAGCCGAACCCCAAACGCGGGCACGCCTTTTTAAGCTATCCGAAGCACTATTGCGCGTGCCAAGGGGAAAGCCGAGCAGCTTTTATGAAGCGATTCTTTCAATTTTCGTTTGCTTTAGCGCCGATCCCGATAGCATAGGCACACTTGACAGATACCTATCTCCGTTCTATTTTGAGGATATAAAAAACGGCAAGCTCACAAAAGAGGAAGCAAAGGACTACCTAAAGGAGCTGTTTTTGATGCTTCAAGCATCAACTCACATCAGCTCACCGCACTTTACCCGCGGAGGAGAGTCGCACTTTTGTATAGGCGGCTATTTGCCAAACGGAAAGGACATCTTTAACGAGCTTTCGCGCTTAATTGCCGAGTCAATGGTTGAGCTTCCAACGTATATTCCTCAGCTCACACTAAGGTGGACAAAGGAAATGAGCTTTGACGATTTTTACTATATGTTAGAGCTTGAAAGACGTGATCCACACAAGCGCATTGCCTTTACAAATGATGAAAAAAGAATAAAATGCTATACCGAAATTTGCTCTATCCCATATGAGCGCGCCGTTTCATATACCACCGTCGGCTGTAACGAGCCAGCTTTCCTTGGCGCAATTATCGGCAGCACCTCAAAGGGTAACGTCCTTCGCTCGGTGGAAACGCTTTTCCATAAAAAGCAAGAAAAAATAACGTTGGCAAAGACCTTTGACGAGTTTTATGAAATCTTTGAGGGTGAGCTTTTTGCGGACCTAAACAAAATCTATGCATATGACGATTTATACAACTTAGAAAGAGCAAAGGATTATAGCTACATATCAAGCTTATTCTTCAATGATTGCGTCGAAAACGGCAAAAGTCTGACACAGGGTGGCACAAATTTCGTTGTTGCCTCACCTATGCTAATAGGCATACCCAACCTTATCGACTCACTTATCGCGGTCAAGCAAATGGTGTTTGATTGGCATCTTATTTCAATGAGTGACTTGATTTTAGCACTAAAATCCAACTGGCAGGGCCATGAAGAGCTGCGCTCATACATACTGAAAAACGTTGAGTTCTTCGGCAACGATACCGACACGTCAAATGAGATCGGGAAGCGTTTATATGATAGCTTTTACAAATTCTTAAAGGGTAAGAAAAATATATTCGGCTATCAATTTTTGGTAGGTGACTTGCTCGGCTATAACGAGCACCACAGGTGGTTTGGAGAAAAAACGCTCGCAACACCCGACGGACGTGCAAGCCAAGAGCTTCTTAAATTCGGTATAGGGCAAAGCGGCGGCAAGGACAGATGTGGGCTGACTGCGCTGTTAAATTCTATTGCCAAGCTTGACCCTCACGCCATTGGCTGTGGCTCGACTGTGACTAATATAATGCTTGACGAGGGAATAGTGAAAAACGATATTTCCTTCAAAAAGCTTGCCACAATGCTTGAAGCATACCTAAGAAACGGCGGCGTTCATTTTCAGCTTACCTACGTTTCACGCGAGGATTTAATAAACGCGCAAAAGCACCCCGAAAATTACAGTGGGATTAGAGTTCGCGTAACAGGCTTTTCAGACTATTTCGTTAAATTAAAGCCGAGCATACAAAACGATATAATAGAGAGGACAGCACAATGTCGTTAAACGAAAGAATACATAACTACATCCTTGAAAAAAAGGAAGAAATATTAAAGGAATATTTCGACGTTTTAAAAATTCCGTCAATCAGCGACACACCCGAGGCGTTCGAAGCGCTTAAGCACGTAAAATCGGTGTACGAAAAAAACGGCTTTGGCGGTGAGCTTTATGACGACTATTTGCTAACACACTACAACAAGGAAGCAAATCACAAAATAGGTCTTTTCGCCCACGCTGACGTTGTGCCCGTTGATGACAAATGGACGAAAACCGCTCCGTTTGAGCCGAAAATTATCGACGGTTGCATTTTTGCAAGAGGCGCGCTTGACGATAAAAGCGCAGTTATGATTTCCCTTTACGCTATGAAGGCAATAAAGGAGCTTGAAATTCCGTTTAATTCCTCAATAGTCGCTTTCACGGGCGGAAACGAGGAAAAATCGATGACAGACGTCAAAAATTATATAAAATCGCACACTCCCCCCGACTTTTCGCTTGTTTTGGACTCGGGATTTTCCGTTCATTACGGCGACAAGGGAATTTTATGGCTTGCAATTTCAAAGGACGAAGAGTTTAATCAGCTCATTTCCTTAAAGGGCGGTAGCGCGTTTAATATTATCCTTGGTGAAGCCGAAGCGCACCTTAAATATTCGCCCGAGCTTGAAAAAGAGCTTTTAAGCAATGCATCTCTTTCGGTATCAAGCGAAAACGGCGAAATAGTTGTAAAAGCAAAAGGAATTTCAAACCATGGCGCAAACCCGTGGGGCTCGCTCAATGCGGGCGGTATGATTCTTTCCGCGCTCTTAAATGCAAGCAGCTTTGATGCAAGCGATAAGGAAAAATTGTCGCTTATTACGTTAGTTCTTACAACCTTTGACGGTGAATGCCTCGGCATAAAGGCAAGTGACGAAATTTTTGGCGAAACGACTGCCACAAACGGAATTGTTGATATTGGAGACGGAAAAATGATGTTTTCCCTTGATATTCGCCACGGCAATACCTATAAGCAAACAGAGCTTATTTCTCATCTTGAAAAAGAGCTACAAAAAAGCGGCTTTACGATTGAAATACATAAGGAAGGTGACGCCTGCTATACAGACGTTAACAGCAAATACATTCAATCGTGCCTAAGAGCATACCGCGAGCACACAGGTGAGAACAAGGAGCCGCGCATAAGCCTTGGCTCAACGTATTTAAGATACGTGCCAAACTCCTGCGAGGTTGGTATGACAACGAAATATCCAAGCTGTGGACTACCAAACGGATACGGCTTATCACATCAGCCCGATGAGCACATCAGCATTGATGGCTTTTTGGAAGCTCTTGAAATTATAATCAAAATGATAATTGAGTGTGACAAAGCAAAATAAAAATAGGGAAGGGGAGCATATATGGAAGCACTTATCTTTGATATACAAAGAGGCTCCTTCGTTGACGGTGACGGCATCAGAACCACGGTCTTTTTCAAGGGCTGTAACCTAAGATGCAAGTGGTGCCATAACCCCGAGGGGCTTGTGCCAAAAGCACAAATGCTACTGTATCGTGACAAATGCACAGGCTGTCAAAAATGCAAGGAAATTTGCCCAAATAGCCCAAAAGAGTGTACCCTGTGTTCAAAATGCGTATATGCTTGCCCAAATGACGCGCGTCAAATCGTCGGCAAAGCTTACACGGAAAACGAGCTTCTTGCACTAATAGTAAAGGATAAGGATTACTATGAAGCCTCAGGCGGCGGTGTTACCTTTTCAGGTGGCGAATGTATGCTTCAAATCGACTTTCTTGAAAAAATACTTCAGCTGTGCCGCCAAAATGGCATAAACACCGCCGTTGATACCGCAGGCAACGTGCCCTTTGAATATTTTGAAAGGATTCTGCCCTACACCGATACGTTTCTTTATGACGTTAAGTGCATAAGTGAAGGTCTGCACAAAGAGTTCACAGGCGCGTCAAATAAGCTGATTTTAGATAACCTAAGCAAGCTTGTCGCCCTTGGCGCTGACGCCACGGTTCGCGTGCCCCTTATCGGCGGATTTAATGACAAATGTGACGAGCAAGAAAAAATCAAGGAATATCTTTCGCACCTGAATATAAAACGCGTTGAATACCTAGAATATCACGAAATGGCGGAAAATAAGTACGACGCGCTTGGAATCTCATTCACAAAATTTCATAAATTTGAGTAAAGGAGACGGCAAAATGGGAGTTTTCAAAAACGAATATATTCTTGAAAGCTGTAAAAGCAAGCAAACGCTTTATGAGCAAAATATAACAAGATTCAAGGATGAAAATTACAAGGGCAAAATTACGGAAGACGGCTTTAAGGTTTTCAAAAGACTGAATAGACACTATATTTATCGAACCTCATCGTATCAAGGCGTTTTCATCGGTGAAATTTTCGAAACGGAAAACGGGTGCGAAATAAAGCTGACCTCGCGCATAAGCTACTTTTTCCTTGTTACTTTGATAGTTTTCCTTAACACGAACGTTATTTTCCCAACGCTCCTTTACCTCACTTTTTTGATTTTTGGAAATCCCATAAATGAACTTTTGCACCTTCCGTTACTAAGTATAATTTTAATTTGTGTATTTTTTATAGCACTTTACGTTGTACCGCGCAAGGGTGAGGAGGAACTTGTGAAAAACATACTGATTTTATAAAAAGTTAAGAAATACAGTATCTTTGCGTTGATTCAACTGTCGCAATATTGCGACATCGCTCTATTGAAAACCGCAAACGAAAGTAGTATAATTCTAATCGTAAGGCACAAAACGAAAACCATAAATGCTAAACGAAAAGAGGTATAACTATGAAATCGTTTTCTAAATTATTATCAAGCACAGTAAGATTTTTGGCATCGGTATTGTTAGCGCCGATTTTCTTAATCACAACTCTTTCTAAGCCGCAAAGACAACCAAAAATTGTATATCATAAAAACAAGGGATGCTAAATTAGCATCCCTAAATTTTTTATTATAGCTTTTCAACAGAAAGAGTTACCTTTTCGCCGTTGATGTCCCAAGATTTTGCGTTTTCTGTGCTTGCGCCGTAAACGAACTCGTCACCAAGAACTATCTTTGCAATTTCTGCCTCGTTATTCTTAATAACGTCTGCGATTTTGTCATTTCCGTCAACGTAAACCTTAATGTGGTCTGTTACGTTGAAGTCAGAGTCCTTACGCATTGTTTGAAGCTTGCTTACTACCTCGTTTACAAAGCCCTCCTCGATAAGCTCGCTTGTGAGCGCAGTATCGATAGCAACCGTTGTATATTTATCGGAGATAGAGAAGTAGCCTTCCTTTTGCTTAATATCAATAAGCAAATCTTCCTCTGTAAGCACGATTTCGTTTCCGTCAACGTCGAAATGGATTGCACCCGTTTCGTCAAGCTCGCGCTTTGCACGGTTGCCGTCAACCTCGGCAAGAAGCGTTCTTATAGAGCCGAGGAACTTGCCGTACTTTGGACCAACTGTCTTAAGCTGTGGCTTAAATGAATATGAAGAGAATTCGGACATATCGCTAACAAACTTAACGCTCTTGATGTTAAGCTCATCCTCGACAATTTCAACACAGTAAGAGGGAAGCTCCTTCTTTGCTTGAACGTACATTGTGGAAAGTGGTTGACGGTTCTTCATTGAAGCGCCGTTTCTTGCCGCACGTCCCATAACAACAATGTCAAGCAGCTCTTCCATATTTTCCTCAAGCTCAGTGTCAATTGCACTCTCGTCAACTGTTGGGAATGAGCAAAGGTGAACGCTTTCGGGCTCGTTTTTATAAATGTTGCAAACGAGGTTTCTGTAAATATCCTCAGCCATAAACGGAATCATAGGCGCACTTGCCTTTGCAACGGTAACAAGCGCGGTATAAAGAGTCATATATGCGCTAATCTTGTCATCCGTCATTGTCTGTGCCCAATATCTTTCACGGCCGCGTCTTACGTACCAGTTAGAAAGCTCGTCAACAAAGGAGTCAAGTGCTTTTGCCGCCTCGGGAATTTTGTAATTTTCAAGGCAAGCGTCAACGTCCTTAACCATTGTATTCATTCTTGAAAGGAGCCACTTGTCCATAACTGAAAGCTTGCAATCCGCGAGATTATACTTGCTTGGGTCGAACTTATCAATGTTAGCATAAAGAACGTAGAATGCATATGTGTTCCAAAGAGTACCCATAAACTTTCTTTGTCCCTCGATAACCGCCTTACCGTGGAAGCGGTTAGGAAGCCAAGGTGCGGAGTTTGTGTAGAAATACCATCTTATCGCATCAGCACCGTAGGTCTTTAATGCATCAAACGGGTCAACCGCATTACCCTTAGATTTTGACATCTTTTGTCCGTTCTCGTCCTGAACGTGACCGAGAACTATTACGTTTTTGTATGGAGCCTTATCAAAGATAAGAGTTGAAATTGCAAGAAGTGAATAGAACCAGCCTCTTGTTTGGTCAACCGCCTCTGAAATAAAGTCAGCAGGGAATTGAGCATCGAAAAGGTCCTTGTTCTCAAATGGGTAGTGGTGCTGTGCAAACGGCATAGCGCCTGAGTCAAACCAACAGTCGATAACCTCGGGCACGCGCTTCATCTGACCGCCGCACTTTTCACACTTAATGGTTACTTGGTCAACGAATGGTCTGTGCAGCTCGATATTATCAGGACAGTTGTCTGACATTGACTTTAATTCCTCAATTGAGCCGATAGAATGCTTGTGTCCGCATTCACATTCCCAAATGTTAAGTGGAGTACCCCAATATCTGTTACGGCTAAGACCCCAGTCCTGTACGTTTGCAATCCAAGAGCCGAAGCGTCCCTTACCGATAGACTCGGGAATCCAGTTTATTGTGTTGTTATTCTTAATTAAGTTGTCACGTACCGCACTCATCTTGATGAACCAAGATTCACGAGCGTAGTAGATAAGCGGAGAATCGCATCTCCAACAGAAAGGATAGTCATGCTCAAACTTAGGAGCATCGAAAAGCTTGCCTTCCTTAGAAAGGTCGGAAAGAATCATCGGGTCTGCCTTCTTGCAGAACACGCCTGCGTAGTCGGTTTCCTTTGTCATTTCACCCTTTGCATCAACGAACTGCACAAAAGGTAGGTCGTAAGCTCTGCCCACGCGTGAGTCGTCCTCACCAAATGCGGGAGCGGTATGAACGATACCCGTACCGTCCTCCATTGTTACGTATGAATCGCAAACAACGAAGTGACCCTTCTTGCCCTGCTTCTTAACAGATTCGCCTGTGCAAGCAAAAAGTGGCTCGTATTCCTTGTATTCAAGCTCCTTGCCCTTGTATTCCTCGATAATTTCGTATGCTTTTTCGCCCTCTTCCTTAGCGAGTGCGCCAAGCACCTTGTCAAGAAGAGCCTTAGCCATAATATACGTGTAGCCGTCAATTGCCTTAACCTTAGCATATACCTCATCAGGGTTTACGCAGAGTGCAACGTTAGAGGGAAGAGTCCACGGAGTTGTTGTCCAAGCAAGGAAGTGTGCATCCTCACCTGTTACCTTAAATCTGACAACGGCGGATTTTTCCTTTACACTCTTATAGCCCTGTGCAACCTCGTGTGAGGAAAGGGGAGTGCCGCAGCGTGGGCAATAAGGAACAATCTTGAAGCCCTTGTATAAAAGACCCTTGTCCCAAATTTGCTTGAGCGCCCACCATTCGGACTCAATAAAGTTATTGCTATAAGTTACGTAAGGATGGTCCATATCAGCCCAGAAGCCAACGGTTGAGGAGAAGTCCTCCCACATTCCCTTATATTTCCAAACGCTTTCCTTGCACTTGTCAATGAATGGCTCAAGACCGTATTCCTCAATTTGCTCCTTGCCGTCAAGACCGAGAAGCTTTTCAACCTCTAATTCAACAGGCAAGCCGTGTGTGTCCCAACCTGCTTTTCTTGGAACCATATATCCCTTCATCGTTCTGTATCTCGGAATCATATCCTTGATAACACGTGTTAGCACGTGACCGATATGCGGCTTTCCGTTTGCTGTTGGAGGGCCGTCGTAAAACGTATAGGAGGGCGCATTTTCTCTTATTTTAATGCTCTTTTCAAAAATAGCGTTGTCCTTCCAAAACTGTTCAGTTGCTTTTTCTCTCTCAACAAAGTTGAGGTTAGTAGAAACCTTATTATACATACAAATTCCTTTCTAAAGAAAAATCTCGTCCTGCGCGAACAGGACGAGATAAAATTTATTCGTTACCACCTATTCAACATACCAACATATGCGTCCCGTATAACGGTGGGATTCCGTCGTTGACTACTTAATTTCGCCAAGAGGCTCGGGAGTGATATTCATAATCGGCTACTTGCATTGGGCTTGCACCGTCCCCAACTCGCTTTTGCGTTCACCGAAAACTACTGTCTCCGTCACAGCTTTTATATTTAATATTATAGTTATTTTAACACTAAGCTTTTATTTTGTCAAGATTAAAACATCAATTTTTCTTCGATGTAATTTTTAAGCTCGGAAATAGGAAGTCTTACTTGCTCCATAGTATCTCTGTCACGCACGGTTACGCAGCCGTCATTTTCTGACTCAAAGTCGTATGTGATGCACCAAGGAGTACCTATCTCGTCTTGACGGCGGTATCTCTTACCGATAGAGCCTGTTTCGTCGAAATCAACGTTAAAGTACTTTGAAAGCTCCTCCCAAATTTTCTCTGCCTTGTCAGAGAGCTTCTTTGAAAGCGGAAGCACAGCAGCCTTAAACGGTGCAAGTGCAGGGTGGAAGTGGAGAACAACACGGGTGTCGTTTTCGCCAACTGCTTCCTCGTCGTATGCCTCAACCAAGAATGCGAGCGTTACGCGGTCAGCGCCGAGTGATGGCTCGATAACGTAAGGTACGTACTTTTCGTTTGTTTCAGGGTCAAAATATTCCATAGCCTCGCCTGAGAGATTAGCATGCTGACTAAGGTCGTAGTCTGTACGGTCAGCAATACCCCAAAGCTCGCCCCAACCGAATGGGAACATATATTCAAAGTCTGTTGTTGCCTTAGAGTAGAAGCAAAGCTCCTCTGGTGAGTGGTCTCTTAAACGAAGGTTTTCCTTCTTCATACCGAGGTTATAAAGGAAGTTAGCGCAGTAATCCTTCCAGAATGCAAACCATTCAAGGTCAGTGCCCGGCTTGCAGAAGAATTCGAGCTCCATTTGCTCAAACTCACGGATACGGAAAATGAAGTTACCGGGAGTAATCTCGTTTCTGAAGGACTTACCAATCTGACCAACGCCGAAGGGAAGCTTCTTACGTGTAGTTCTTGCAATATTCTTAAAGTTTACGAAAATACCCTGTGCGGTTTCAGGACGGAGGTAAAGCTCGGATGTTGAATCCTCAGTTACACCTTGGAACGTCTTAAACATAAGGTTGAACTTTCTGATATCGGTAAAGTCACCGCTGCCGCAGGAAGGACAAACGATTTTGTTTTCCTTAATGAAATTAAACATTTCCTCGTTTGACATAGTAGCAGGATTTACGTCGCTGTTATTTTCAGCCGCCCAGTCCTCGATAAGCTTGTCCGCGCGGTGTCTTGTCTTACATTGCTTGCAGTCCATAAGTGGGTCGGAGAAGCCGCCAACGTGACCTGAAGCCACCCAAACCTGTGGGTTCATAAGAATTGCGCTGTCAAGACCTACGTTGTACTTTGACTCGGTAACAAACTTTTTCCACCAAGCCTTTTTAATGTTGTTCTTAAACTCAACGCCTAAAGGGCCAAAGTCCCAAGAGTTTGCAAGACCGCCGTAAATTTCAGAGCCGGGATAAACAAATCCTCTCGTTTTGCAAAGAGCAACAACCTTTTCCATTGTTTTTTCTGTATTATTCATATAGTTCACCTCAAATAAGATTACTTTTTCAATTATTATATATTATCTAAATAAAAATTTCAAGTGTTTATAAATAAAATAAGTAAATTAGGTAAATTTTGTTAAAAAATATGCAAAAATGCCCTAAAATCAAGGATATATTTTATACTATATGAAAAAAAGCAATAATTTTGGAAAAAGGTATTGATTTTTTGAAAAAAGTTTGTTATAATCTTTTCACTATTAAAAAATGCCTTGTAATTTGAAAGGGAGATTTCTATGTTATCAAGAGATGTTACAGTAGTAAATGTTGTTGGCTTGCACGCAAGACCCGCTACATTTTTTATTCAAAAGGCAAATTCTTATAAGTCTTCCATTTGGGTTGGCAAGGACGACAGAAGAGTGAATGCAAAGAGCTTGCTTGGAGTTTTGTCAATGGGAATTGTGAAGGGAACAGTTGTTACTCTTATCGCAGACGGAGAAGACGAAAATGAAGCGCTTGACGGACTTGAAGAGCTTATAAAAACAGGTCTTGACAGTTGTGAATAATACATATTACGGCGACGGTCAATGACTGTCGCTATTTATTTTAGAATTT
>JBGVIN010000004.1:0-29624 GCA_045123255.1 Eubacteriales bacterium | reverse complement strand
TGGTAGCCTTCAACCTTAGTGCCGTCAGATGTTGGGCACCAAACTGCGTATGCTTCCTTGCCGTCGTCGGTTGTAAACTTGTAAATCATTACGTTTTCGTCGTACGCTTCAACCTTTGAGTCAAACGTGTATTTGCCTAAGGCGTTCTTTAAGGTGTAGAGGTAGTAGTATGAATCCTTCTTAACCTCGTAGGTGTTGCCGTTTTCATCTCTTTCATAGCCGATAACGCCACAAGTACCGTACTTGCCGGTTGATTCGGCTTCAACGCCTGCGTCCTCGCACATATACATATCTGCCTTGTCAATTCCGCAAGCAGAGAAGATAAGGTAAGCACGGGTTAGCCACATAGCCTGAACCTGACGTCCCGTATATTCGCCGTAAGCGTGTGATGAGGTTGAGGTTGAATAGCTTTGGTTTGTGTCCCAACCGAATTCGGTAATCCAAACCTCTTTTTCAGGGTAATACTTATCTCTCATTGCAACGAGGTTTGAAAGCACCTCATCTACCTTAGCCTCTTCGGGAGAAATACCAACGTAAGCCATTGAGCCGTTTGGCAATTCGATTTGTTTTGTCATATAGTGGTGAACGTTAAATGCGTCAAACGCAATTTTTCCGTCCTGTCTGTTTGCTTGCATCCAATAAATAAGTGCATTTACGTATTCGTTGCTTACACCCGCAATACCTGCAAGCGCGAATTTCATTGTCGAGTCAGCATTTTTACCGCCTAAGTGGTAGCCACCCTCGCTCGGTGTCGGGATTGTAGCACAGTGTCCGTCATATGCTGCCGATGTTGCCGCCGCTAACATATATGCCGAGAGGTAATTGTGAATACCGTTCCAGCTTCCGTCAGGCTCGTTGCCCATTTCAATCCATTCAACTGTACCTTGTCCAACGGACGGAGTGTCCGCACAGTGGAGCTGTGCAATTTCAAGAAGCTCCTTAGTGTTATTTCTGCCGTAACGAGCAGAGAAGGCAAACATATTGTCTGCATAAACAAAGTATGTGTTAGGGTCAAAGCGCTCCCAGAACGACGTCTTTACAAGCTCGCCGCTTTCGTCGCGAATTGGAAGACCGTTTTCGTCAACCTTATAAGAAATTCCCGTCGTAATGTTCCATTGAACGCAAGGAATAACCTTAATGCCTGCCGCCTTGTATGCTTGATACTGATAGTCGAAATCGCCCATCCATCTTGGATTTACAAACAAGGACGCTTTCTCGCCGTACTTGCTTGCCGTGTATGACCAATGGAAGTTGTGATATTCACGAAGCACGCTTGTGCAAATTACGGAGTCGATAGGTGTGTTACCGCCACCGCCTGCAACAAAGCCGCACATTCCAAGGAAGTCGCTTATCTTTGCCGCCTCGCGTCTGTATTCTGCAATTTTAGCACCCTCGCCGCTTTGGTATCCGTATGCTTCAACCTCACAAGGCGCTTCACCGTCGGTAAATACGATTTGATAGTATCTTATATCTGCACCGACTTCTATCTCGTTCCAGCCTGACGTTGCGGTAAACGTTGTGTAGCCGTCCCACGCGCCATCCTCAGCCATAAAGTCAACAGGCGTGTCGCTCCATCTTACCGTCACCGTCTTGCCTGCTACGTCATAGAATACTCTGATGCTTGAAACGTAGTGCGTATATTCAAGGTCAACTATCGGGCGCAAAAGCTGTCCGTAAAGCTGAGTATCGTCTTCGTCTGTGAAGATAGTGCTGAGCTTTGTTGAAACGTTGTTGTCAAACAAAGCGTTAAACGAATTCAATACCTCACCGTGGTAAACTCTGTTGTGGTCAACGGGGAGCTTCATATCGCCACCAACGCGTACGGTTGCGATTTCGCCTTTGTTTTCGCCTATGTATGGCATAACTGCAACGTAGTAGCAATTTTCGAGTGAAGCGTCAAGCTGAATTGTGATTGTAACAAGACCCTCACCCGATACGTTAGCGCTTGCAATAGTTGCGTTATAGTAGTTTTGGCTTGTAATTTCGCTTGTCGAGTATCTAACCTCAAAGCTTGGACTATGCTCATAAAGGTTGAGCTTTAATGTAACCTTGCCGTTTTCTATTGAGTCAACGCGCAAGTAGTTTATTTCCTCTAAAGAAAGCATAGCAAGCGTTCTTTCCTCTGTCAAGCTACACGTTAAGCACTTGTAGCTTGCCTTGCCCGTGCTTTCAAGCGTAGGCTCAACGCTATATCCAACGAGCTTTTCATAAATATGTCCCGTTTTTTCTGTTTCATATGTTTTTGTTGCACCGCAGAAGCACTGATATACCTCTACGCCGTTTGTTACACAGTTTCCTACCGTTGCTTCAATCAAGGTGTCGTATGCGTGGTCAGTCTTTGGAACTGAAACCTCGCCTCTCTTACCGCAGAAGCATTCGTAAACGTCGTAGCCTGTTGACTGACAGTTAGCTACCTTGCCAACCTCTATAAATTCTCTGTAGTTATGTGTGTGTGAAATTCTTGTATCAATTGGCGCACCGTAAATTTCAATTTCGGAAATTTTGAGAGTTTTTGCGTCATTCCACTTAAGAGATGTGATTTCAACCTCTATTGTATAAGCCTTTATTCTTTTGCCTGAGAAACTTGTATGTACTTGCGGAGTACCGCCGTTTGGCTCGCCGTTGGCGCAAATAGAACCCGTCCAATTCGTTTTGCCTGCGGAATCTTTAATTCTGATATTTGCAAACGTGTGGTTGCCTGCGGTATAAAACATTAATTTATTAAGGTACATTTCCTTTTCCAAAGTAATGGTGAGGACATCTCCCACATTGCCAAACCAATCGTTGCCCGGAGTATATATGCCCGAGGTATTCGTTGTGCCGTCAACAACCTTCCATCTGTTCACGTATGCAGGGTTGTATTCGCCTGTTTCAATAGAATAAATATCGTCCTTTGTTATCTTGCTTGAAACTAATCTATCAAACGTAATATTTTCCGTGTATGAGCATTTTGTGCAGGAAATTGTACCCGTGCCGCTTGCAGAGGCTGTTGGCTCCTTTACGTTGGTTGCAAACTCCGCAAAAACGTGCGCGCCTGTTGCAGGAATAACCGTTTGCGCTACGATAACAGTACCGCACTCGGAGCAGTGGCTGCCCTCAGTAAGACCTGTTTCGGAGCAATTTGGCTCTTTCGCCTTGTCGATAACAGGGGTGTGGCTTATCTTTGCAATTGCTTGGCTTTCAAGAGTCACCAAGCCGCAATTTTTGCACTGCCTTTTTTCTGTTGCACCTTCGGTTTGACACGTTGGCTTAACAGCAGGAGTTATTGTTATTGAATGGTTTAATTTATCAAGTGGGATTTGTGCAAGCGTTACCACACCGCAAATAGAGCATACCTTGCCCTCGGTAAGACCGTTTTCGGTACAGGTTGATGCTTTTCCGTCAACCGTTATCTCTTTGTGTCCTGTTGCAGGAATTTCTGCTTGCACAGCTAAAACCGTACCGCAAACAGAGCATACCTTGCCGTCTGTAAGACCGCTTTCTGTGCAGGTCGCAGCCTTGCCGGGAACAGTTTTTTCCGTGTGACCTAAGGTTTGACCCGTTATAGTCTGGCGTGAAATTTCAAATCTGCATACCGTACAGTAAACAACGTTATCGTATGAGCCGGCTTCAGTGCAGCTGCTTGCAACAATGTTTTCCTTTACCGCCTCGCCTGTCTTGTGTCCCGTTGCAGGAATTTCTGCTTGCTCAGCTAAAACCGTACCGCAAACAGAGCATACCTTACCGTTTGTAAGACCCTTTTCGGTACAGGTTGGAGCTTTGCCATCAACCGTTACCTCTTTGTGTCCCGTTGCAGGGATTTCTGTCTGCTCAGCTAAAACCTCACCGCAAGCAGAGCATACCTTACCGTCTGTAAGACCCGCCTCGGTACAGGTTGGAGCCTTACCTAAAACAACCTGCTCCGTGTGCCTGTGAACGGATAATTTAACGATTTCCTCGTATGAAATACCTGTAACGTCCTCGCTAACGCTTCCGTTTTCATAGTAGTAAACGGTTGTGCCGTTGTATAAATACGGAGCGATAACGTATTTGCGTGTAGAAAGCTCGCCGTCGAAATTTGAAAGCGTAAAGCTATATTCGGTGTTTTGGTAGCCGCTAAGTGACTTAACGTAAACCTTGCCACCTTCAATTTCAATCGGTTGACCGTTTTTGTCAATCGGTGCTTTACCGTTTAATTTGTCAAGCGGTGCGATAACGATACCGATTTCTACGTTTTCGCCAAGCGCTTCCTTCGCTTCGTGGTTCAAGGTGAAGACGAAGCGTGCATCGCCGTTTTCGTCAATTGAATATTCACCAAGTTGAAAAACGTTGTTTAGCGCGGTGCTTTCAGTCGTGTCCTGTGCGAAAGCTCCCAAGGTAAGGGAAAGCAACATCACAAGAACAAAAGCGAGTGAAAATAAAATTTTGCGTTTCATTATTTTTTCTCTCCTATCAGCTATTTATTTGAATTACAAATAAAATAATACAATTTAATTATACAATATTGCAAATTATTCGTCAATAATTTTAAAATCGGCATATTCAACAAAAAACACAAGCTTTTTTTGACTAAAAAACGGAAAAAACTGTCTATTTTGTCCATAGATTGCAAGAGAGAGGAGAAAGAGAAGAAAAAAGAGACCGCCGAAGCGATCTCTTAATTATTATAATGTAGCGTTTTTACGCACCTAAATTAAAGTGCGTCCTTTCTTGAAAGGTTTGCACGTCCCTTTTCGTCAATTCCGAGGAACTTAACAGGGAACTCGTCGCCCTCCTTGCAAACGTCCTCAACCTTTTCGGTTCTTTCCTTTGCAAGCTTGGAGATGTGAACAAGACCTTCTCTGCCTGGAGCATACTCAACGAATGCACCGATAGGAATAATTCTTGTAACCTTTGCGTTGTAGATTGCACCAACCTCTGGCTCAAATACGATGCCTGCGATGATTTCGCGTGCAGCCTCGATTGCATTCTTGTCAACAGCGGAGATAAATACGCTTCCGTCGTCCTCAATGTCAATCTTTGCGCCTGTATCAGCAACAATCTTTTGAATTACCTTACCGCCTGTACCGATAACCTCACGGATCTTTTCAGGCTTAATCTTCATTGAAATCATCTTAGGAGCGAACTCTGAAACCTCCTTGCGTGGAGCTTCGATAGCCTTCAAGATAACCTCGTCGATGATTTGGTCACGTCCTCTGTGTGTTTGCTCAAATGCGCGCTTAATGATTTCAGGTGTCAAGCCGTCAATCTTTAAGTCCATTTGGATAGAAGTGATACCCTTGTGTGTACCTGCAACCTTAAAGTCCATATCGCCGTAGAAGTCCTCAAGACCTTGAATGTCAATCATTGTGTCCCAAGAGCCGTCCTCAGCTGTGATAAGACCGCAAGAAATACCTGCAACAGGAGCCTTGATCGGAACACCTGCGTCCATAAGAGCAAGGGTTGAACCGCAAACTGAAGCCTGTGAGGTTGAACCGTTAGAGGAAATAACCTCTGAAACAAGACGGATAGCATATGGGAATTCCTCAACTGATGGAAGAACAGGAACGAGTGAACGCTCAGCAAGCGCACCGTGACCTATCTCACGTCTACCGGGAGTTCTTGAAGCCTTAGCTTCGCCTGTTGAATAGCCTGGCATATTGTAGTGGTGCATATATCTCTTTTCTGTTTCCTCGTCGATGCCGTCGAGCATTTGGCAGTCAGAGATAGGACCGAGTGTTGCAAGAGTCATAACCTGTGTTTGTCCACGTGTGAACATACCGCTACCGTGAACTCTCTTGAACATACCAACCTCAGCAGTAAGAGGACGGATTTCCTCCATTCCACGGCCGTCAACACGCTTTTTATCGTTGAGAAGCCATCTACGAACAATCTTCTTTTGAATTTTGTAGATAAGCTCGCCGATAATTGTCTTGATATCCTCGTATTTTTCCTCGAAGTTAGCAACGATATCTTCAATAATTGGTTGCATCTTAGCATCACGAACAGTCTTGTCGTCTGTGTCAAGTGCTTCCATAACGCGCTCTTCACAGTAAGCGAAGATTTCATCGAACATATCGTGGTCAAGCTCGCATGATGGGTAAGCAAACTTTGGCTTGCCGATTTCGTCAACTATACCGTTGATGAACTTAATGAGCTTCTTAATTTCCTCGTGAGCAAGCATAATAGCGTTGAACATATCGTCGTCGGAAATTTCCTTTGCGCCTGCCTCAATCATAACAACCTTCTTCTCAGAAGCGGCAACGGTAAGCTCAAGTGTGCTAACCTTTCTTTCCTCGAGAGTTGGGTTGATAACTATTTTGCCGTCAACCATACCGATGAAAAGACCGCCGATAGGACCGTTCCACGGAATGTCTGAAATAGAAAGTGCAATTGAAGCACCGATCATAGCAGCAATTTCAGGTGAGCAGTCAGGGTCAACTGAAAGAACTGTGAGTGAGATGTTAACGTCGTTTCTTAAATCCTTAGGGAAGAGTGGACGGATAGGACGGTCGATAACACGTGATGTTAAAACCGCCTTTTCGCTTGGCTTACCCTCGCGCTTCAAGTAGCCGCCTGGGATTCTACCAACTGAGTACATTCTCTCCTCGTAGTCAACTGAGAGAGGTAAGAAGTCGATGCCGTCGCGTGGTGCAGCTGATGCAGTTGCACAAGCTAAGATTACTGTCTCGCCGTAGCGAACAAGTACGCTACCGTTTGCAAGACCTGCCATTTTTCCGCTTTCAATAACAAGCTTACGACCTGCAAGCTCGTATTCGTAGGTTTTATAGTTATTAAAAACCTTTTCTGTGAACATTTTTGTCATTTTAATTTCCTCCGTTTAGTTTTGTTTGGGGATATCCCCGAGTGAATTTTTGCGTGAGGGACATAGCATTTAACTAAAGGTCAATGAAATGCACGGACGTGCTTGAAATGACATGAATGTCGTGAAATGATTGCTTTACAATCTTGAAATAAAATGAATCCTATGCCGAAAAGGCATTTCACGTTCCAAGCGGAACATTTCATAACCAAAGGTTATTTCAAGAATTCGCACAGCGGATTCATTTCATTGCGACTGTTTATGCAGTCGCCATTGCCCCTTAGTTAACTGCTATCTCTTCACGCAGTTTTGTGAATTTTTTCTAATAGGTAACAAAACCTTGGCTACCTTTGTGGGGTAGCCAAGGTAATTTGCCTATTATTTTCTTAAGCCAAGCTTTTCTACGATTGCACGGTAACGCTCGATGTCGTTGTTAGCAAGGTAGTTAAGAAGGTTACGTCTGTGACCAACCATCTTAAGAAGGCCGCGACGGCTGTGGTGGTCGTTCTTGTTAGCCTTCAAGTGCTCGTTAAGATTGTTGATACGGCTTGTAAGAAGTGCGATTTGTACTTCAGGTGAGCCTGTATCACCTTCGTGTGTTGCGTAAGCTGCGATGATTTCGTTCTTGTTCATCTTTTTTCACCTCATAAATTTATTTAGCCCCATATACTGTGCAATCGGTGGGTGAAACTGTACGTCCCTATTGGGAATACTCTTTGTCCGAAAACTCGGTATCGGGTGCTACGCGCAATATTATATCACAAGAAAATTGTTTTGTAAAGTACTTTTTGAAAATATTTTTTATTAATGCATTCTTACTAATTCTTAAACGCTTAATTGATATCATTAATTAAAATAAAATGCCTGATAAAAATCGAAGCAATCCGTTCAATTCTCATCAGGCATTTCATCCTTGCTAAGTAAGATTTTTGAAATTATTGCTGTTCGCTTTCAGCGGTAGCTTCAGCTTCAACAGCAACCTCTGCTTCAACAGCAGCCTCTGCTTGAGCCTCTACAGCCTCGTCAGCCTTAGCGTTCTTCTTTTTCTTAGCTGCCTTGGCAACGCCACGAACAGCAGCGCCAACGAGAGCGGCCTTAGCTTTAGCCTTAAGAGCCTTCTTTACGATTCTTATCACTATTGCTGCAATAAGAGCGATTATAGCGATCGCCGCAAAAATGAGCGCAAGACCGATGGTACCTAATCCTTCCATTTTCAACCTCCAAAATATTTGATGATTACATAATAATATAATTTTATGGAAAAATCAATACTTTTTTGTAATATTATGGAATTTTTGGATGAAAATTCATTTTTGCTTATGTCTGAAAACCGACCAAATATTAAGCGCACCCATCAAAATTAAGACACTCCCCAAGACTTTTTTAGGAATTTCGGGGTCTAAAATATTTGAAAAATTTGCAAAAATTAAGCTTCCAAGTGAGCCGAAAAGCACCAAAACCACTACCTGAAGTGGGAAAATTTTGCGTTTTCTCAGATGCACCGCAAGCGAGGCGACAGCACTCATGATAAAAAAGATAAGGTTCGTTCCTCTCGCTATCTCCGCGCTGACATCACACCATAGCGTGAGGTAAACGATGTATAGTCCTCCTCCCCCTATCCCTAGACCCATAAGACAGGAAATAAGCACAGTTAAAATAAAATCAATCACGAAAAAACTCCTTCCATATCACCCAAACAGCATGCTCGCACCCGAATAAATTATAAGCGCGCCGAAAATTAAATTAAGGAGCTTTAATTTCATTTTCTCAAACAAAAATGCGCCTAAAATTCCACCGATAATTGCAGGCAAATATGCGCCCTTTAGGATGGAAAAATCGACACTCCCCGCCACAAAATATGGAAATGAGCCTATAAGTGATATGGGAATTACGGACATAAGACAGGTGACAAAATTATCTCTTTTCTCATTTTTTGTCAGCTTGTTTAAGATAAGCAAAATCAAAATTCCGCCGCCTGTGCCGAGAAATCCGTTTAATGCGCCGCCAAGGAAAGAAAAAATTATAAATAAAAAAGTGAAAAGCATGCGGTGCTTATCTCTTAAATTCAACGTCATCACGTTCAAAATTCATCCTTTCGAAAATATTTTCTACTTTTGTAAAAAATGTATTGTTTTTTTAGTTTTTTTCTGTTAATATATATATTAGTAATTAACATTTAGTCTATATATTAAACATAGGAAAGGAAAAACGATGGGAAAGCAACAGGACACTAAAAACAAGAAAAAGAAAAATGCACTTACCGATTTTAAGCGATTTATGAAGGTGATAAACTTTCTTATGCCGTATATTTTGTCGGTTTCCTTTGTCGTTTTGCTCTTTTCACTTCTTGGCATTATCGGCACTCCGGGAAAATTCATTTCCGCACCGTTCCTCGGCCTTTTCTCAATTGCCGGCTCGGCGTATTTTTCGATAATGCTCCTTTACCACGCAATTGTTTGGAAATATGACCGCAAGCACAAAATCTGTTTGCGTCGCGTTATTTGTACCTTTGTTGCTACGATTTGTATTTCCGTTTTACAGCATCTTTTACAGTATAATGCGTATCATACTGGAAGCCCGGCTAAGCTGTTCGAGCAGGGACTTAGCGGCGACGGCGGAGGAATTATAGGCGGTATAATTGCTTATTTCCTTGCTGAATCGGTTACGGTTTACGGCGCGGCGGCCATTATGCTCGTAATTATGCTATTTATGCTTTTACAGCTCTTTAACATCACCCCGCTTTCTATTGTTGTTGCCCTCTTTAAGGCTATGTTTGGAAACAAAGCAGCAAAGAAGGAAAAAGCGCCTAAGGAAAAGAAGGAAAAGCAAAAGAAGGGCAAAAGAGTTGCGGTTTTCGATGACACCGCCGATACCGATGAATTAAAGCTTGAGGAGGCGACAAAGTCTGCAAAGCCTGCCTTCCTTGATATAAGCAAATATATAAACGCGGATACAGAGGTTATTGCGCGTACGTCCGAAATGAAGTACAATAGCCTTGACGAGCAGCTTGAGCTTTCTCGCGGTACCTCATCAAGTCAGTTAAAGCCGTATAGCGACAGATACACTCCGTCACAAAATAGCGAGCTTAACGTTAAAAGCTCATTTGTTGAAGCGGACGAGGATTCAAGCTCTCAGCTTCGCCCTGTGTCGCGCGTTAGCGAGGAGCACGGTAGCATTTATCAAGCACCGAGCACACCCGTCTTTCTGGACTATGACGAAAAGGATGATTATAGCGACACCGCATACGCAGGCAGCGCTTATGAAGCACCAAAGCGCTTTGATAATGTAGCCGACGTTAAAAAAGGACCGACCCCTGTGTTTGAATTTAACGCAGACGTTCGCTCCGAAAGAGGATACAAAACTCAAGCCGAGGTTGAAGAGGATATGGATTTCGACTTTGAAAGCACCGTTGTTTCAATTTCCTCATTCGGTCATACAGGTGAAATAAAAACGCCTAAGGTGGAAACACAGCCAAGCGATAATTTATCAGACAACGATGACGAAGCTATCAGCTACGCGGAAAATTCCGTGGAATACGATGAGCCAAGCTCGTTTGATGAAGCACCGAGCAGCGAAAGCATCACCTATGAAGATGATATAGCAGAAGAGCCGCAAAAGCAGGATAGCCAATACGGTTATCTTGACGACCTTATCGAAAAATCAATTAACGCGCCAAAGCCTGTCGATGCACCGAAAAAGGAAAGCGTTGCGTTCGATGATGCCGCAAGCTATATCCCCGTTAGCGATAAGCCGAAAAAAGAGGTTAAGGTGCCGCCAAAGAAGAAAACGCCGAAGCGCACCTACAAATTCCCACCTATTCAGTTCTTGCAGGAGCCTATTGATAACTCCGATTCCGACGAAGCAAAGGCGGAATTGAACGAAAATGCAAGAATTATAGTTGACACGCTTAATAACTTTAATGCGCGTACAACGATTTCCGCAATAACGAGAGGCCCAACAGTTACAAGATACGAGCTTGTCCCCGAGGCAGGCGTGCGCGTGCGTTCAATTGCAAACCTCGTTGACGATATTCAGCTTAACCTTGCCGCAAAGGGTATTAGAATTGAATGCCCAATTCCGGGCAAGAGCGCAGTCGGTATTGAGGTTCCAAACCGCGTACCAAGCACGGTTTACCTGCGCGAAATAGTTGACTCACAACAGTTTAAGAGCGCAAAGGGCAAGCTTTTCTGCGCACTTGGTAAGAGTATTTCGGGCGAAAATCAATACGTTGATATCGAAAAAACGCCTCACCTTTTGGTTGCAGGTGCAACGGGTATGGGTAAGTCAGTTTGCATTAACTCTCTTCTCGTTTCCTTATTATATAAAGCAACGCCTGACGACGTGCGCTTAATTCTTATCGACCCGAAAAAGGTTGAGCTTTCAAACTACAACGGCGTGCCACACCTTTTAGTTCCCGTTGTTTGCGAGCCGAAAAAATCTCTCGGTGCGCTCCAATGGGCAGTTACCGAAATGGATAACCGCTTTGAAATTATCGAGGCGGCAGGCGTGCGTAACCTAATAGAATTTAACGAAAAGGTTGACAAGGGCTACGACGCCGATAAAATGGCGCGCATCCTTATCGTTATTGACGAGCTTGCCGACCTTAAAATGCAGGTTCCCGATATTGAGGGACACATCACACGTCTTACTCAAAAGGCGCGTGCCGCAGGTATTCATATTATTATCGGTACACAGCGTCCGTCAGTTGACGTTTTAACAGGTCTTATTAAGAGTAACATTCCTTCGCGTATTTCGTTTAGAGTTCCGTCACAGATTGACTCGCGTACGGTGCTTGACGAGGTTGGTGCTGAAAAGCTCGTTAGCCGCGGAGATATGCTCGTTAAATTGGTTGGCTCACTTAGTCCCGTGCGTGTTCAGGGTGCTTTCGTGTCTGCTGACGAAATAGAAGAGGTTATAAGATTTTGGAAGGAGAACACCCCCGCAATTTACGACGAGGAGGTTATGCACCAAATCGACTCTAACGCCGCTAAGCTCGCAAAGAATGATAAGGACTTCGATAGCGGAGAGGACGGCGGTGAGGACGGCGACCTTGATGCGGCATTCTTTGATGCACTCGAAATTGCTACGGAAATGGGCAAAATTTCATCATCCTTCCTGCAAAGAAAATTGCGCCTTGGCTTCCAACGCGCCGCAAGAATCATTGACCAAATGGAGGAATGCGGTTATATTGGCGAGGCAAACGGCTCAAAGCCGCGTGACGTTCTTATCACAAAAGAGGATTATCAGGAGATTATGATGCGCAGAAGCGACGATTAGTTTTCTTAAATCAAACGCACTTATTAAAAACAAAAAAACGCCGCCAAGTGTCTGAGTTTGGCACTTGGTTGGCGAAAATTACGGAGAAATTATGGGATTATTTATAGCAATAGACGGTCTTGACGGCTCAGGAAAGGGCACACAAAGCGAAAAGCTTGTTGATTACTTAAAGAAACAGGGAAAAAGTGTGCGCGTTGTTTCGTTTCCAATGTATGAAAACGAGAGCAGTGCATTTGTAAAAATGTATCTTGACGGCAAGCTTGGGGACAAGCCAAGCGATACCAACGCATATACGGCATCGATGTTTTTTGCCTGTGACCGTTACATAAGCTACGCAACCGATTGGAAAAAGGATATTGAAAATCCCGACACCATAGTTGTTGCAAACAGATACACAACCGCAAACGCAGTGCATCAGCTTTCAAAGCTTCCCGAAAACGAGTGGGAACAGTTCCTTTCATGGCTTTGGGATTTTGAATTTACAAAGCTCACGCTGCCGAAGCCAGATAAGGTAATTTACCTTGAATTACCGCCGCGCCTCTCCCTTTCACTCGTAAAATCGCGTAGCGAAAGCACAGGACAAAAAATGGATATTCACGAAAAGGATACCGCATATATGGCGAAATGCTATGATGCCGCTCTGTATTCGTGCAAAAAGCTCGGTTGGGAGCAAATCAAATGCTACGAGGGTGACACAATCCGCACCCGCGAGGACATCTTTGACGAAATTATCACTCGCCTTGGGGTGAAATGAAATGTGCAAGCGCACTTGAAATGCACTATGTGCTTGAAATGATTGCTACGCAATCTTGAAATGCTGATTACAGCATAAAGGAGTAATTATGGTATATATATTCTTAGCAGACGGCTTCGAGGAAATAGAAGCGCTCTGCGTCCTTGACTTTTTAAGACGTGCAAAAATCGAAACGAAAACGGTTGGTATAAGCGGAAAAACAGCCACAGGGTCGCATAAAATCCCTGTTATCTGTGACGTCGAGTCAAGTAGCTTAACAGGCGACGAGGACTTTGATATGATTATTCTTCCGGGAGGGCTTCCTGGTGCTACCAACCTTGACAGTAGCCCACTTGTTAACAAATTTATAGACAAGGCGGTAAGGGAAGATAAATTTATCGCCGCAATATGCGCCGCCCCATTTATTCTTGGCAAGCGTGGTATATTAAACGGCAAGCGTGCCTCTTGCTACCCGGGCTTTGAAAACGAATTGAAGGGTGCAACAGTTACCGAAGAGGGATGCGTGCGTGATGGCAAAATAATAACCGCGCGTGCAATGGGCAAATCACACGATTTCGCTCTTGAAATCGTCGAAGCACTCGCAGGCAGGGAAATAAGCCAAACGCTCAAGGAATCTGTTCTTTATAACTGATATTCTCGCGGAAAGGATTTGAAATGACACCGTTAAAGAAAGAAAAGGATGCAATACGCAGAGCGTGCGCTAACGTGCGCGATTCCATTTCAAAGGAAGACCATCTAACGTATGACACAAAAATAATAAATACGGCAAGTGCTATGGTCAGCTTTCGTCACGCAGATATAGTTCTTTTGTATGCACCTATAAAATCAGAGATTGACGTTATGCCGATTGTTGAAATTGCATTAGGTAGGGGCAAAAAGGTTGCTTTCCCAAAATGCAATATTGAAGAAAGAACAATGAAATTTCATTTTATTGAGTCACTTGACGATCTTGAAATCGGCGCGTACGGAATAAGGGAGCCGAAGGAAAGCTTGCCCGTTTACGATCCCGAGCATAGCACAGGCGTTGCAATTTGCTTTGTGCCGGGTCTTGCATTTGACGTTTACGGCTATCGTCTAGGCTACGGCAAGGGCTACTACGATAAGTTTATGAACGTATTCCGCGGCTCGACCATAGGCGTTGCATACACGAGCCAAATTCTCCCCTCACTTCCAAGAGGCAGGTTTGATAAGCACTGTGACGTGTTAATTACTGAAAAGGGCATAAAGCCACTTAAACCCGAGAAATAACAGTAAAATAATTCCACCGTCAAAAGCACCAAACGCTTACAAAACGGTGGATTTTTTATATCTGAAATTAAAAATAGTTTTTGAGAAAACGAGAGATAACAAGAGAAAACGAGAGAAAAAGAGAGAACGCACCCCGTAGCGTTGAAATTCGCAAAAAAACTTTGAAAAAAGTATTGACAAGGCAAGGGTCAAGTGTTATAATAGTTGAGCAATTAAAGATTGGGCGAAAAGCCCGCACATCAAATAAAATTTCGGAGGAAACAAAAATGTCAACATTTATGGCTAACAACACAATCGAGCGTAAATGGTATGTTATTGACGCTGCAAACAAGCCTCTCGGTAAGACAGCAGTTGCTGCTGCTAACATCTTAAGAGGTAAGCACCGTCCTGAATTCACACCACACGCTGACTGCGGTGAGTTCGTAATCATCGTTAACGCATCAAAGGCAATCTTGACAGGCAAGAAGCTTGAGCAAAAGTACTACAGACGTCACTCTGGCTACATCGGCGGTCTTAAAGAGGTTCAATACAAGACTCTTATGGCTACAAAGCCTGAGCTCGCTATGGAGCTTGCAGTTAAGGGTATGCTCCCACACAACTCACTCGGCGCAAAGTCCTTTACAAGACTTAAGGTTTATGCCGGTGCAAACCACAACCAACAAGCACAACAGCCAATCGCTGTTGAAGTAAAATAATCTGGAAAGGATAGAAGAATATGTATACAAGTGCTAAACCATATTTCTACGGAACAGGTAGAAGAAAGAAATCAGTAGCTCGTGTTCGTCTTTATCCCGGTACAGGCGCTGTTACCATCAACGGTAAGAGCATTGACGAATACTTCGGTCTTGAAACATTAAAGCTCATCGTTAACCAACCACTCGAAGCAACAGAAAACGTAGGCAAGTTCGACGTTGTTGCTAACGTTGTTGGCGGTGGTATCTCAGGTCAAGCAGGCGCAATCCGTCACGGTATTGCAAGAGCACTCCTCGTTGCTGACGAAGCAAACAGAGGCGTACTCAAGGCAGCAGGCTTCCTCACACGTGACCCACGTATGAAGGAAAGAAAGAAGTACGGCTTGAAGGCTGCTCGTCGCGCACCACAATTCTCAAAGAGATAATTACTTCTCACATATACAAAGACACATCATTTTTGGTGTGTCTTTTGTTTTTTTGTGGTGCGCTCCTCGCGCTCGTCGGGCTCCGCCATCGTCGCATAGTCGATTACCGTCGCTTGCCCAAGTGCCAAGCTCGGCACTCTCCTTGCTTTGGACGGTTTCACTCGGTGAAAACAATACTCAATTGTTTTCACCTTCGCTACCACAGTTCTCAAAGATGGCTGACACCCCAAGAACCCGAGCCGAAGGCGATGGGCGATTGGCTAGGTGGAAGCTATGCAGGGAGCGAAGCGAGTCGCAGATAATTATTTTATCAATATTTCAAAAGGTACACCTTGCGTGTGCCTTTTGTTTTTTTGAGTGCGGTTCAATTTGTAAAGAACTCTACCGTCCTATTTACTTTTTGCCGTTTTTATGGTATAATCTAACTAATCGATAAACTTGAATTTGACGAGGAGGTTATTTCTATGAAAAAGAAAAGTTTATTTTCTTTGACTATGATTTTGTGTATTTTTTTATCAAGTTGCGGGGTGTTTGGATCTTTCAGAACGGATGATGCGAATGAATACCTCAAGGATTTGGCTATTAAGCCATGTTCTTTTTTACCGGAAACAATTGAACAATATAAAGTGAATAAATATGTTTGCACAAAGCATATATATCTTGATGATTGCCAAGAGATTTATTTGGATATAACTGTAACGAAAGAACAACTTGAAAAAATTATAGATGAATCTCAAAATAATTCAAATTACAAATATGAAAAAGAGTCTTACTACGATGAGGAATATAAGGAAATTGTTTTTGAAGATATATATCGTATTAGTTACGAAAATGGCGAAGAAACAAATAATGTTGGCTGGGCTGATATTGATAAAATAATATATTGTGAGAAAACTTTGAATGTTATTTTCGTATGTTTCCATGCGAATGACTCTTATGTACATAAGGTGGATGAGGTAGAATATTTCAAAAGATTTTCCATTGATCAGAAAGAATATGTTGCAAATATAGAAAATCTTAACTAAGTATATTCTATGTTTACCGTGTAGAATAAACGTTAACTGTTGGTGTGATCTTGGTGCAAATTTGGTGCAACACTTTATAGGGCGATACTCACGATATTCACGATATCGCACGAAATCACACGATAAAGCTACGATATCAAACGGTATTGCTAAAACTCCAAGAGATAATTATTTTATCAATATTTCAAAAGGTACACCTTGCGTGTGCCTTTTGTTTTTTGTGGTACGCATTCTACATTTTTTATCTTATCACTATGATTTCATTGTTTGTTGTATCGTTTTTTATCAAAAGCAAGAGCAAAAAATAAGAAAAAACAGTGCGCTCGATTAGATGCGAGCGCACTGTTCTTTTATTTTAACATATTGTCAATACACTTACGTGCATTTGTCATAGTGTATTCGTCAAGTATAATTTCCTCCTTGCCTCCTTTGTGCAAAGGGAGGGGGACCACCTTTGGTGGTGGAGGGATTGGTTATTTCAACATATTATCAATACATTTTCTTGCGTTAGTGAGTGTGTATTCGTCGAGCTCAATTTCCTCGCCACCAACGCCGCGCAAGCAGTTATATACGTCAACTAAGGTGGTTAAGCGCATATCCTTGCAAACGCACTCCTTAGTGAGCGGATAAAACTTCTTGTCGGGAAACTCAAATTGCAAATGCTGAACTATTGAGTTTTCCGTACCGATAACAAACTCGTTTTTATCTGATTTTCTAACGTATCCCATAATAGCCGTTGTGCTTCCTGCAAAGTCGCATAGCGAAACAACGCTCTCGTCGCACTCGGGATGCACCAAAATTTCCGCACCCTTATGGTCGCGGCGTGCGCGTAAAACGTCATCCTTTGTAACAAGACCGTGTACAGGACAACCGCCGTTTATAAAGTAGTATTTCTTTTCGGGCACCTTGCTCTTAACGTAAGCACCGAGGTTTGGGTCGGGAATAAATATAATTTCCTCATTCGGCAAGCTCCTTACAAGCTCAACAGCAGACGCCGAGGTCACGCAAACGTCGCTTTCACATTTTAATGCGGCAGTCGTATTTACGTAAGCAACAACACACGCATTCGGATGCTTCTTTTTGAGCTTCTTTAATTCCTCGACACTCAGCTGCTCCGCCATAGGACACCCTGCCTCGCTGTGTGAAAGAAGTACCTTCTTTTCGGGTGAAAGAATTTTAACCGTCTCCGCCATAAATCTAACACCGCACATTAAAATTGTGCCCTGTGGCGCTTCCTTTGCCTCCTTTGCAAGACCGAAGGAGTCACCAACGTAGTCGGCAATTTCAAGAATATCGTGCGTTTGATAAGCGTGTACCAAAATGCACACGTCGTTTTTCTTCTTTAATTTTAATATTTCCTTTTGTAAATCACTTGTGTTTAACATAAAACACCTCTTGCAAACAAATTTTTATTATAGTTATTCTAACAAAATTGTACCACAAAGTCAATAAAAAATTCAACTAATGTTGAATTATTGAGAAAAATGTGTTATAATACTAAAAATTCGCAAAAACATTATGCTTCATTGATAGGAAAGGAGAATTTTAATGATAGAAACAGATGTTTTAATTGTCGGTTGCGGTTGCTCGGGACTTTACTGCGCGTTAAATCTCCCGCGTGATATGAAAATTACGATGATTACCAAATCAATGACAGAAAGAAATGACTCATTTTTAGCGCAGGGCGGTATTTGCGTTATGCGCGACGATGACGATTTTGACTCATTCTTTGAGGACACAATGAAGGCAGGACATTACGAAAACGACCCCAAGAGTGTCGAAATTATGATAAAATCCTCTCGTGATGTGATAAATGACCTTATTTCCTTCGGAGTTGAGTTCTCAAAGGACGAAAACGGCGAGCTTCTTTACACCAAGGAGGGTGCACACTCCAAAAAACGCATCCTTTTCCATAAGGATATAACGGGCAAGGAAATCACAAGCAAGCTCCTGGCGCGTGCTATGGAAAGAGAAAACATTCAATTTTTTGAATACACACCTATAATTGACTTAATTGTAGATGACGGCGTATGCGTCGGCGCGGTTATTATGACACCCGAGAAGGAAATAAAGACCGTTAGCGCAAAATACGTTGTGCTTGCAAGCGGCGGCATTGGCGGTCTTTTCAAGCACTCAACAAACTTCAAGCACTTAACGGGTGACGCGCTTGCAATCTGTCTTGAACACGGAGTTGAGCTTAAAAACCTAAGCTACGTTCAAATTCACCCAACCACGCTTTATAGCGATGAGCCGCTTCGCCGTAAGTTCTTAATTTCCGAGTCTGTCCGCGGCGAGGGCGCAAAGCTTCGCGATAAGAATATGCAGCGATTTACAAACGAGCTTTTGCCAAGAGATTTGCTCACTAAAGAAATATATAAGCAAATGGAAAAGGACGGCACCGAGTTTGTTTGGGAGGACCTTCGCGATATTCCTAAAAAGGAGCTTCGTGAGCATTTTCCGAATATAGTAAACCACTGTCACGAGTTTGACTATGACGTAAGCAAGGAATGTATTCCCGTTGTTCCCGCACAGCACTACTTTATGGGCGGAATTAAGGTTAACTATGAGTCAAGAACCACAATGATAAATTTGTGGGCGGTAGGTGAGACCGCGTGCAACGGCGTGCACGGCAAAAACCGCTTAGCATCAAACTCACTTCTTGAAAGCTTAGTGTTTGCAAAGCGTGCCGCAAAGGACATTGTAAACACACCAACCGAGAGAAAAGACCTACCCTGTGTCGATTTTTCTAAGTATGACGATATTGTTACACTCAAAGCGAGCCGCAAAGCAAGAGTGGTTGAGGAAATAAAAAAGGACGGTTTTGAAAATGTTTGATAATGCAACGTTAAAATTAAGAGTTGACCCACTTATCTTGGGCGCACTTGATGAGGATATTACAAGCGAGGACGTGTCAACCAACAGCGTTATGCCAAGCTACCGGCTCGGCGAGGTTGACCTAATCTGCAAGGAGGACGGCGTACTCTGTGGCGCGCAGGTTTTTGAGCGCGTGTTCACCTTAATTGATGAAAAAACAGAGGTTACCTTCTTCAAAAACGACGGTGACGATATTAAAAAGGGTGAGCTTATCGCTAAGGTAAGAGGCGACATTCGCGTTCTTCTTTCTGGCGAGCGCACCGCACTTAACTATATGCAAAGAATGAGTGGCGTGGCAACGTATACAAGACAGGTTGCATCCTTGCTTCAGGGTACGAAAACCACACTTCTCGACACAAGAAAAACCACACCCAACAACCGTATTTTTGAAAAATATGCGGTGCGCGTTGGCGGTGGCAAAAACCATAGATACAACCTTTCTGACGGCGTGCTTCTTAAAGACAACCACATCGGTGCGGCAGGCAGCGTTACCAATGCTATAAAAATGGCAAAGGAATACGCACCGTTCGTTCGCAAAATCGAGGTAGAGGTTGAAACACTCCCAATGGTAAAGGAAGCCGTATCGGCAGGCGCTGACATCATTATGCTTGACAACATGTCAACGGAGCAATTAAAAGAAGCGATAGAATATATTGACGGCAGAGCAGAGATTGAGGTTAGCGGCAACGTAACCAAGGAAAATATTGCGCGCTTAACTGATCTCGGTGTTGACTTCATTTCAAGCGGTGCTTTGACTCACTCCGCTCCAATCCTTGATTTGTCACTTAAAAATCTTCACCCTATCGACTAAATATTATACGGGAGGAAAAAAATCCTCCCGTATTTTATAAATTATATTGACAAATGATGTCTTTTGTGTTAGAATAATTTGGCAATGAGGGAGTAGCGAGCGTGTTATCACGTAGCAAGTCAACATACTGGCGCGTTTGGCGTCTGGCTTGCTTCAAATTGCGAGACTCATGTATAAATAGCTTTGCTATACGTACATGGGTTAATATTTTCTACCAAGTGCGTATGCGCTTGGATTTTTTATTTTGTTCTAAATATTAGAAAAAATATAATTACATAAAGGAAAGAATTTAATGAATTTAGATTTTCAATTTTTCTTAACAAGTATAATGCTTGGCTTCGGTCTTGCCATGGATGCCTTTTCGGTTTCCGTTGCAAACGGACTTAACGAGCCGAAAATGAAGCTCCCGAAGGTGTGCGGTGTTGCGGGCATCTTTGCATTTTTCCAATTCCTTATGCCGCTTGCGGGCTGGACGTGCGTTGCCTTAATTGCGAGTATATTCGGCATTTTTGAGAAATTTATTCCTTGGATTGCGCTTGGACTTCTTTCGTTTATCGGTGTTAAAATGATTATCGACTGTGTAAAGGGTGGAGAAGAGGCGGAATGCTCTTGCAAAAAAGCGACCCTCGGCGCACTTTTGGTGCAGGGAATTGCAACGTCAATTGATGCACTTTCCGTCGGCTTTACAATAGCTGAATATAACGTTTGGGAATCGCTCCTTGCTTGTGCAATTATCGGTGTTTTGACATTCGGTATATGTCTTGGCGGTATTTTTATCGGCAAAACGGTCGGCGGCAAAATTGCAGGCAAGGCAGGAATTTTCGGCGGTGCAATTTTAATTTTCATAGGTCTTGAAATTTTCATTACAAGCTGGTTTTAATCACACATAAATAATAATTATAAATACATAAAGACACAGGGAAGCATTCAACCCTGTGTCTGTTTTTTTATTCTGTTTTATATATTTCAAGTAAATAGTCAAGGCTTTTTGTTAAGTATTCACGTGTGAATTCAACCTGCAAATCCCACGTTTTAAGCGCGGTTAGCTCATCGTCGTTCGGCCAAACAAAAGTGCCAAGAATGCGCCATTTTACAAAGTTTCTGTCAAAGCTGTCGCGGTTTTCGTACAAATAAGTATAACAGAAATTAAGCTTTTGGCGCATTTCACTCTCGCGCTCATGAAGAATGCTTGCAACAAGCGTGTAAAATTCCTCGTGGTTAAGAAGCGCCTCAAACCAATCGTTTTCTTGCCTTGCCCAAAGTGCGGTATATGGCTTTGCTTCCTTATGGTGACCGACAATTCCCAAGGAACGGTCAAAGTCCCAAACAGGACCGCAATATAGCTTACCGCCTGCTTCCTTGTATAAATTGAAGCTTGAATAGCCTGCATCAACACAGTTAAATAGCTCATAAATTATATAAGCCTCTGCAAAGCTACGCACGTCAATCATTTCACATACCAAAGAGTAGTCATCTGAGCGTGATGCTGAAAGTGCTTGCCTTAAATAATCTTCAATAAAAGCCTTGTGCTCGTCAAAGCTATCCACCTCGTCTTTTTGTGGCACCTTCACCGTGTAATGGTCGTTACCTATTGTGAAATCTCCCGACACGTGTCCGTCCATCTCAATTAGATAAGAGGTGTCAAGCTTATCGTTTTCTGTCACTTCGATACGATTTTTGTCAAATTCAATCTGCTCACAAACGAGATAAACGCCCCTGTATTCGCCGTTTAGATACAGCTCTACAAACCTAACCTCACTTGTCTGGCTTATTCCGTCAAACAAGGAAGCGAGTGACTGTGCAAGATAATTTCTTGAAAGACTGAGGTCAGAATGGTTTGCCAAAAGAATGAAATCCTTTGCCGCCCCCATGCCAAGGAAGTCAACCTCACCGTTGAATTTAAGACGGTACGGCTTTTTATCGTATTCCCATGTGGTGTTTCCGCGCCCACGTATTTTAGCGGAAACGTTGTTGAAGCTGTCATTGGCTGCATTTGAAGCACTGACAAAGCAACCGATATAGTTGTTCTTTGACGTAATTTGAGCATTGTTAATAGTATTTATTGATAAAATAGGTAAGGAAAGCTCGCTTTTCTTAAAAATTGCCTCGATTTCAACGTCCTCAGTTGCCGTTATTACGATAGAAGAGCTTTTTTCACCCGTTGACCAGTGTGAAAACTCATACCCGATACGTGGCATAGCGGTAACCATTGAGCTTTGGGTGTTGTCAAGCACGCTCTGAAATGCGCTTCCTGCTACAATCCCGCTCATTTCATCCCATACAAATTTGACGTTATGAACCTTTGCAAAGCGCGCGCATACGGAAAATTCACCGTTTATCATATCAGCACGCTCCTTGCCGCTATGTCCGTCACTCCACCCAACGAAGCGATAGCCATCGTTTGGTACTGCTGTTACAATTCTTGAAATGAACGGCTCATTCCCAAACTGAAATGCTTCACCGCTTATGTAGCCACCCTCCTCGGCGGTATATGTGATAGAAAAACGCGTGGTTTCCTCAGAGCCCGAGCTTGTTTCAGTACCTGTTTCACCGCCCGTTTCATTACCTGCACACGCACAAAGAAGTAAAATAATCGCAAAAATGCAAATTAAAAGAATGCCCTTCCTCATAAACCCTCCAAAAAGAAAGCTTCCTATTTATATTATAAAGGAATTTTACGAAAAATCAAGAAATTTTATCGCAAAAAGCTATAACAAAGCAACTAACAAACGCATTTTCTTTCTGAAGCATCAGACGAAAAATAGTGAGAGCCGATAAAATAGGGACAAGAGTGTGCCGAAAAAGTGTGAGGGATAACTTGTCGGCGTACTTTGTACGGCATACCCACTCCCCAAAAGTCTTGCCAGACTTTAACGGGGACCCCTGTGGAAAATCACTCGCAATTAAAAAAGCACAAAAAAGAAAACAGGCAACACCTGTTTTCTACCTTATATATTTCAAAAATAAAAGGGAGAAGTAAGAACTTCCCCCATAATATTGTGCTTTTCGTTCTCGGCGTCAAAAACTTCACCTTGGAGCGTCAGGGTGGAGAAAAAATGCACGAGAAATGCGAGAGGCGTACTTGGTACGTCGGAGTATTTATCGTGTATAGAAATCACATAAAACAAAAGATGGCTCGCCATCTTTTTTCCTTGAATAAAAAAGAGAGAATGATGATCACTTTATGTTTGGTGATTACTATTATTGGAACGCACAAGCCGTATCTTGAGGGTCAGAGGTGGGTATAGAAAGTGCGACCGAAGGAACGTCGGCGTACTTTGTACGGCATACCCACTCCCCAAAAGTCTTGCCAGACTTTAACGGGGACCCCTGTGGGAAATCGGTCGTGATTAGAAAAGCACAAAAAAAGAAAACAGGCAACACCTGTTTTCTACCTTGAATATTGCAAAAATAAAAGGGAGAAGTAAAAACTCCTCCCATAATTATTGTGCTTTTCGTTCTATGCCTACATATGGCACTCAACTATTAGCCGAGCTTCGCGCCGTTAACCTTAATACCAGGGCCCATTGTAGAAGCTACTGTGCAGCTCTTAATGTATTGACCCTTAGCAGCAGCCGGCTTAGCCTTTACGATAGCGCCAAGAAGAGTAGCGAAGTTTTCGCCGAGCTTCTCAGTACCGAATGAAGCCTTACCGATTGGGCAGTGGATGATGTTTGTCTTGTCAAGACGGTACTCAATCTTACCTGCCTTAGCTTCTGTAACAGCCTTAGCAGTATCCATTGTAACTGTACCAGCCTTTGGGTTAGGCATAAGGCCCTTAGGACCGAGAACCTTACCAAGACGACCGATAACACCCATCATGTCAGGTGTAGCGATAACAACGTCGAATTCAAACCAGTTTTCCTTAGTAATCTTTTCAACGTATTCCTCAGCACCAACGTAGTCAGCGCCTGCAGCCTCAGCAGCTGTTGCCTTGTCGCCACGAGCGAATACGAGAGTACGAACCTTCTTACCTGTACCGTGTGGGAGAACAACTGCGCCTCTTACTTGTTGGTCAGCGTGACGTGAGTCAACGCCAAGACGAACGTGAACTTCAACAGTTTCGTCAAACTTTGCGGTAGCTGTTTTGCAAACAAGCTCCATAGCTTCAGCTGGGTCGTAGAGCTTTGATGCGTCGATAAGACCTGCAGCAGCGATATATTTCTTTCCTTGTTTCATCTCAAACTACCTCCTATTAGTCTTCAACGGTAACGCCCATAGAACGAGCAGTACCCTTAATCATGCTGATAGCAGCTTCAAGTGAGCCAGCGTTCAAGTCAGGCATCTTTGTTTCTGCAATCTTAGCAACCTGTTCCTTAGTGAGCTTTGCAACCTTTGTCTTGTTAGGAGTAGCAGAAGCGGTTTCGATGCCGGCTGCCTTCTTAATAAGAACTGGAGCAGGTGGAGTCTTTGTGATGAATGTGAATGAACGGTCAGCATAAACTGTGATTACAACAGGGATGATGTAACCGATATCGTTCTTTGTTCTTTCGTTGAATTCCTTTGTGAAGTTAGGAATTGATACACCGTATTGACCGAGAGCAGGTCCGATAGGTGGTTGTGGTGTTGCTTTTCCGGCAGGGATTTGAAGCTTAATATAACCCTGAATTTTCTTAGCCATTATTATTTCCTCCTATGTGGTTCTGTACGAGAGAATTAAGAAATTTTTCTCTCTCCCACGAATTTGCGACTTTGTCGCCCAAAATTAAACTTTTTTGATTGCTTTTGCATCCAAGTTAATCGGCATTTCACGGCCGATAGTGGATACGATAACTGTAACCTCGGAAGCATCCTCGGAGATTTCGCTGACAACACCCTTGTGTCCTGTCAGGAAGCCGTCGATAATTTCGACCTCATCACCGATTTTGATAGCATCGAGCTTAACCTGCTCTTCAACTGCAATAGCGAGAGCCTCTTCATCTGTAAGTGGAACCGGTCTTGACCCTGGGCCAACAAAGCCGGTAACACCGCTGATGTTTCTAACAACGTGCCAAGTTTCATCATTCATAACCATTTTAACAAAAACATATGAAGGATAAAGCTTTTCCTCTACGATTTTTTCCTCACCCTTTGCGTTAGTAACAACAGTAGGAACAACAGGAATTTTCACGTCGAAGATAACCTCAGACAAATTTCTGTTGGCAACAACCTTTTCAATAGTTGCCTTTACCTTATTTTCGTAACCAGTATATGTGTGAACGATATACCATTTTGGTCCGACGTTGAGTTCGTTAAAATCGCTCATCTTACACCTCGATATTAATATCCGGTAAGGTTAGGGAATAACTTGTTTCCAAGTGTGTTGATTCCCACAACGCCTAAGCCGCATACAGTGTCAATAACTGCAAGTGCAACTGCGAAGCAGATTACGATAACAAGAACTAATAAAAAGTTTTTGAATGTAGATTTTGGTGAAGCCCAAGAAATCTTTTTCCATTCAGACTTAAGCCCCTTGATCTTTTCTCCAAGCTTTCTGAAGAAATTACCGATCTTGCTAGGCTTCTTTTCCTTCTTTTCAGTATTCTTTTCTTTGTTTGCCATAGCCATACTCCTTACTTAGATTCCTTGTGCAAGGTGTGCTTACGACAGAAGCGACAAAACTTGTTCATTTCAAGTCGATCTGGGTCGTTCTTCTTGTTTTTCTTTGTGTCATAGTTTCTCTGCTTGCACTCTGAGCAAACGAGAGTAACCTTGACTCTTGCCTCATTCTTAGCCATTTGTTCGGCACCTCCTAATAAATTTTATTTGCACACGACGTGTGCCTGTACCTCCCTCGAAAGAAGGATAAGCGCAAAAAATTCCGCGCAAAAAAAGAACCCCTCAACGAGGTAGCAACATTTTACCACAACATTTTCTGCTTGTCAAGTGTTTTTTAGAAAAAATATAAAATATTATTTATTTACTATAAAATATTTAATTTATAAACAATCTTACTACTTGATATTTCCGTATAAATATGATAGAATATACAATAGATTTTTATTGCCATATCGTTTTTAGGGAGGTCTACTATGAAACAGGGATTTTTAGAGTGCGGTCAAATTATGCGTGCGCACGGCATAAGCGGCGCTATGGTTGTTAATCATTTTTGCGATAGCTACGAGGTTTTTGAAGCACTCAAAGATGTATATCTGAAAAACGGCTCAACCTACACCCCCTATGAGGTGAAAAAGGTTGCCCCCTACAAAACAAATCTTCTTTTAACTCTTGAAGGAATATCAACACCCGAGCAGGTCACTGCGCTTCGCCTTTCCTACCTCTATGCAAAAAGAGAGGATATTGCCAAGGGCGAGGACGACTACTTTATCGTTGATTTGATAGGACTTGACGTAATAGATGCAGACACAAACGAAAAATACGGTATTCTTGGTGACGTTATCAACCAAGGCGCACAGGATATTTACGTTATTAAAAGAGAAGGTAAGGCGGATGCGTATATTCCGTGCGTATCTGAGTTTATTAAGGAAATAAATCTTGATACGGCAATTTACATTACACCTATTGAAGGGATGCTCGACTGATGCGATTTGATATAATGACGCTTTTTCCTGAGGTTATCGACTGTGTGCTCGGCTCAAGCATAATAGGCAGGGCAAAGCAAAACGGAATAATCGAGGTTTTTTCACACAATATTCGCGATTATACAAAGGATAAGCATAAAAAGACCGATGACGCTCCGTTTGGCGGCGGCAAGGGTATGCTTATGTCAACTCAACCTATTGCAGATTGCTTCGAAGCGGTGAAAGCTCAGCTTAGCGGTAAAACCAAGGTTATCTATGCATCTCCTCGCGGTCGCATTTTCAATCACGAGGTGGCAAGGGAGCTTTCCGAGTATGATAACGTGATAATTCTTTGCGGTCACTACGAGGGCGTTGACCAAAGAATTATAGATACAATAATAGATGAAGAAATTTCAATAGGCGACTACGTTTTAACGGGCGGCGAAATTCCCGCGTGCATTATGGTTGATGCCGTTTCACGCTTAGTGCCAGGTGTGCTTTCCGACAAGGAGTGCTACGAAAAGGAAAGCATAGCCTCAGGACTTTTGGAATATCCGCAATACACACGCCCAAGAGAGTTTAACGGACTTAGTGTGCCCGAGGTCTTGCTTTCGGGACACCACGAAAATATTGAAAAATGGCGGCTTGAAAAATCACTTGAGCTTACCAAGGAGCGCCGCCCCGATTTATACGAAAAGTACGTAAGCGAAAATAAAAAATAAGAGGGAGGTATGATAATGGAAATTAAGCACAAAAAGCGTTCAAGGCTTTCGAAGCTCAGTGCGTGGTTTTTCAGAGTGCTTGGCAATAGCTTTATCGGCAAATTCTTTAAGAGCTATGATAAAGCAAATGAAAAATTTGTGAAAAACAGTGTGAAAAACGCCCAAAACAGATACTCCCCCCGTCGAAAAAGGTTTGAGCGCGCGCTTGAAAACAACTTTGTTGCAAGGATTATACCGCGCTTTTATCACTTCCTTTTAAGGATTGCGACGCGTAGCTACGCTGCTGTTTTCTTAATAATGGGCATAGTTATATTTGCCCTTTACTTCCTAAACGGCAAAACGTTGCTTGTGGAAATCAACGTAAACCTTATTTCGTTTTTCACCTCAATAATTCTCATTTTGGTATCGTTCCCGTTCTTGTTTTCAAGAAAAACCCTTGCAGGCACGCTGATATCAAATAAGCTTCTTTCCTTAATAGTTTTCAAGCTTCTCGGAATATACGAGGATACCTGCTACGAGGTTGATAAGGAAAAGCGCGTAAATGCAACAACCGCAACAATTATATTCGGCTTTGCATTCGGTATCACGTCGTATTTCATAACACCGCTTGCTTTACTTGGGCTCGTTCTTGCATTTATTCTTGTTTATGCAATATTCAGAACTCCTGAGGTCGGCGTTATTGTTGTGATTTTAACGCTACCGCTTGCTAACCCCCTTGTTACCAAAATTGTGCTTGGCTACGTTTTCCTTGCGTATATTGTCAAAGCGGTTTTGAGAAAAAGAGTATATAGCTTTGAATATCTTGATATTTGGGCGATAGGTTTTGCTGCTGTATTTACCGTTTTCGGTATAGATTATCAAAATATTTTCGGTTCACTACCGATTATTGTTAGCAATTTATCAATTTTTGCACTTTATTTCGTTGTTTCAAGCTTGATTAGATCACAGGAATGGTTTGATAAATGTATAGCGGCACTTACCGTTTCGGGCATTTTCGTTGCGGCTGTGGGAATTATTCAAGCACTTCTCGGACTTGTGGCAGCTTATTTTGACAGATTTCAATTCTTAGAGATATACAGAACGATGATTCCCTCAACGTTTGGTGACAATCACGTTTTTGCACAGTTCTTGGTTATTGTCATACCGTTTGGTCTTGCGCACTTATTTACAAAAAGAAGACAAATTCCGAAGGCACTCGGCTTTTTCTTAACCGTTACGCTTTTGATTGGAATTATGCTTGCAAGCTCAATGCCTTCAATCTTTGGTATTTTAGTTGGCGTTGTTGTGCTTTTGATAATTTATAACAGAAACTTCGTTTATCTTGCAATTTCCTTGCTTGCGGTGGTTGTTTCGTCCATCTTTGTGGTAAGAGAAAATTATCATATTAGAGAATACCTTGTATCGCTCGGGATTTTCCAAAACATCGACCCTGTGTCTAAATTAGAGTCTATTTTAGCGGGAATTAAGCAAATTTTCACGCTTCGCGGATTCCTTGGCACGGGCGTTGGCTCAGCACCGAGTGCAGACCAAAGCTTTCTTGTTCAGCTCGGTCTTGAAAGAGGCGTTTTTGCCATTATAGTTTTCGCACTTTTTGCAATTATGTTCATTCGTCTTGTCGCAAGCTATCAGGAAACGACGAAAAATCATCCAAACCGCAAGGTTCTTTCAGGAGCAGGGCTATGCGCACTCATTGGACTTTTCTCAGCTGGCATTTTCTTAAACGTATGGGCAAACGAGAAGATAGTTCTTTTGTCCGTTTTGTGCGTTTCTCTTTCGTTCGCATTCATTAAAATTGAAAAGGAAAGAGTTCATTCATCATTCTATTATAAAAACGAGCTTTCCCGTGCCTCGCTTGAATTTGAGGTTGAGGAAAGGGTAAAGCGCGAGGCTAAAAATTCAAGAAAATATGTGCGCGCGCCTAAAAAGGTTAAGGTTGTTGACTCAATGACAAGCACAGGTATTTTCAACACAAGTGACGGTCCGATGTTCCAAACCTCAACAGGACTTGTTTTCCCTGTCGAGGACGACGATATCGAGGACGAAACGAGAGTATAAGGAGTCAAAATGTTTATAGATAAGGTTAAAATTTACGTTAAAGCGGGAAACGGCGGTAACGGTTGCGTTTCATTCAGACGCGAAAAATACGTTGCCAAGGGTGGTCCTGACGGCGGCGACGGCGGACACGGCGGAAATGTTATTTTCCAAATTGACAAGGGTACTAATACGCTGCTTTCATTTAGATATAAAAGAAAATTCGTTGCAGAAAACGGTGGAGACGGCAAGGGCGCTAAGTTCCACGGAAAAAACGGCGAGGATATTATTATCAAGGTTCCCGAGGGTACTTTAATAAAAGATGATAAAACAGGAAAAATTCTTAAGGATATGTCCGACTGTGAGGACTTTGTTTGCGCAAAGGGCGGCAGAGGCGGATGGGGAAACAGACACTTTGCAACCCCGACACGCCAAATCCCAATGTTCGCAAAGAGTGGCACCAAGGGACAGGAGTGGGAGCTTA
>JBGVIN010000003.1:0-11655 GCA_045123255.1 Eubacteriales bacterium | reverse complement strand
TCTCCAACATTAAGTTGATAAGGTCACTTGTAGACTACGAGTTTGATAGGTCGGAGGTGTAAGTACAGTAATGTATTCAGCTGACCGATACTAATAGACCGAAAGCTTGAACTACTTTTTACGGTTCAATCATTCAAGACATTATCGTTGAGTTTCATTTATTTCACCACTTGTTCGGTTTTTAATGAGCATTTTTCAAAAGAAGATATAAATTTAGCACACCAAACGGTGTGCTTTTTTGTTATTTATTCAATATTTTAGCTGCAAGTTTATTTTTTTGAGCTTTTTTGTGAGTGATAAAGCAAAAAAGTTAATTATTTAAGAAAAATGTAAAGAATACTTGACATTATGACTTTGACAATGTATAATAAAAATGTAAAGTAAACTTGACAAATTTAATTTGGAAAATTAAGTTAAGCTTGCTTACCCAAAAAGGATTTAAGCGTGCTAATCTTTTGCGGATAAATTTATTTAGGGGTATATTATGGATAGAGAAGATATTTTGAAAAAAGCGCAGCTTAGTAAGGACAAAATCGGTGAAATGGAGCGTAAAAGAGTATCGAGGGCGAACTGGATTGCGGTGATTTCAACCGCGGTGCTCGCCATCGTATTTATGTTTAGCGAGGGCTTACAAGGCAACAGATGCGCCGTTTACGCATTTGGCGCACTATGCTTTACTTGGGCGAGCGTATTTTATTTCTGCCAGTATTTCGTGGCAAAAAGACCTTGGCAGGTCTTAATCGGTGCTGTCTTGGAGGCAATTGGCGCGGTAACAATGATTGTGCTTTATATTCTTTTCAGCGTGGGAGTATTATAATGGACAACGAGCTTATTTTGAAAAACAATTTGCAAGCGATAAGAAAGCAGAAAAGGCTATCTCAGGACGAGCTTGCAAAAATAATCGGAACTACGCGCCAAACCATAATTTCAATAGAAAAGGGTATCTTTAATCCCTCAGCCAAGCTCGCGCTTTTGTTATCAATTGCGCTCGACACTAAATTTGAGGAAATTTTCTATTTTTAGGGGGTCAACGAAATGAGCATTGTTAGAATTGATAACTTAACTAAATCTTATAAAAAGAAAAAGGCACTTTCGGGCGTTTCGCTCGAAATTAACGAGGGTGAGCTTTTTGGGCTTTTGGGCGTTAACGGTGCAGGAAAGACAACTCTTATTAAAATTTTGTGCCTACTTTCGAAAAAAACAAGCGGAAACGTTGTAATTAACGGGCTTGACATTGAAAGGGACGCTGAGAAAATTAAGGAAATTATCGCGGTTTCGCCGCAGGAAACAGCGATTGCAAGCAATCTGACGGTTAAAGAAAATTTAGAGTTCTTTGCAAATATTTACTCAAAAAACAATAGCGAAATCATAAACGAATTAGTAAACGATTTTGACCTTTCAAGTGTGCTTTCTCAAAGGGCAAAAACGCTCTCGGGTGGCTACAAAAGAAGGCTTTCAATTGCTGTGGCGCTAATTTCAAAGCCTAAAATTTTGTTTCTTGACGAGCCAACGCTTGGACTTGACGTCTTTTCAAGACGTGAGCTGTGGCAAATCATAAAAAAACTGCAAAAGAGCACAACAATAATTTTAACCTCGCACTATCTTGAGGAAATTGAAAATCTTTGTCAAAGAGTAGCAATTCTTTCAAATGGAAATTTAGTGAAGGTGGGAACAATTGAAGAAATTAAAGAAGCAACGTCTGCAAATACCTTTGAGGATGCATTTATAAAGCTGCTTTCGGAGGGCGAAAATGAGTAAAATTTTGAACTTTACGAAAAGAAATTTCAAGGAAATATTAAGAGAACCGATAATTTGTATCTTTTGTCTTATATTTCCCGTTATTATGCTTGCTTTATTTCAAATCATAAATAAATATACCGGCGGTAATACGCCAATGTTTGAAATGAACTCACTTTTGCCTGCGATAATTATGTTTTCTTTTTCATTTGTTATGCTTGCTTTGGCGCAAATAGTTTCAAAGGATAGGCAAACCTTCTTTCTAAAAAGGCTATATTCAACGCCAATGCGTTCATATCACTTTATTGTCGGCTACTTTTTTGTAGGAATTATAATCGGTGTTATGCAAGTCTTTACCTGCATTATTTGCGGTTTAATTATTTCTTTGATAACAAAAGCTGCATTTATATCATTTTGGGGAGTTATACTTATGGCGCTGAGCCAACTTCCTGCGCTTCTTATTTTTGTATTTTTAGGAATTTTGCTTGGCATACTTTTTAGTGATAAGTCCGCCCCGGGTGTTTGTTCACTCGTTATTAACGTGGCGGGTATTTTGGGTGGATGCTGGATGCCCGTTGAGACGATGGGAAATTTTGAGCTAATATGCAGATTTTTGCCGTTTTATCCATCTGTTTATATCGGCAGAGCAGCTACCGAAGCGATAAATAGCTTTGGAGCGACTTATCAGCTTGATAGCGTAGCTGCCTATGGAATTATACCAATTATAATATTTTTGCTCGCCAGCGTCGTTTTATCAATAGTTTTCTTTGAAAGAAGCATGACAAGCGATAAATAAAAAAGGAGAATTCTCCACGAAAAAAAGCCGTTCAAATGAACGGCTTTAATTTTTATAGGTATTTTTCAATAATAGCTTTCATATTATCAATATTCTTTTCCATTTCGGAAACGAGCTTGAATTGGGTGCGGCATCTGTCGAGGTTGTGTCCCTCGCGGTGAATTCTAAAATAGGTATCGCCGTTTAGGTGGTCGCCGAGGAAGCGCATACCGCATTCGAGCGTTAGCATAATTGAAGCGTAGGGAAGAAGCTCGATTTCTACCTCAGAGAGTGAGCCTTTGCACTGTGATAGGTATCCCTTTGTAAATGCTTCGTAAAGACCGAGGTCAAAGTCAACCAAATCAAGATTTTTTTCGTCCTCAGCTGCGTGGGTAGCACCTGAACGGATTGCATCACCGAAGTCGTAAAGATACGAGCCCGGCATAACGGTATCAAGGTCGATAACCGTTGAGGGGCGCTTGGTTGCTTCGTCAAAAAGAACGTTATTTATCTTCGTGTCGTTATGTGTAACGCGCACGGGCAACGAGCCGTCGTTTAAGCGGTCAACGAATAAGCTTGTAAAGCTCTTTCTTGCGCGAACGAATTCAATTTCCTTCGCCGCTTCGTCGGCTCTGCCTGAAATATTGTCCTCAACTGCCTTTTCAAAATCGTTGTATCTTGAAACGGTGTTGTGGAAATTTTTGATGGTTTCGGTGAGCTTAGATGCATCAAAGCTTGAAAGGTCGTTTGCAAATTTACCGAAGGCAACGCCTGACCAATAAAAATCCTCCTCGTTTTCCATCTTCTCAATAGAATACGCATTATCGATGTAAACGTAAATACGGTAAACGTCGCCGTTTAAGTTGAGGTATCTGTCGCCGTTTGGCGTCGGCATAAAGTGAAGCGTTGCACGCTCAGGGTCGCCACCCTCAGCTCTTGCCACCTTTCTGATATGGTGAGTAACCGCTTGCACGTTTGACATAAGACCGTCAACGTCCTTAAAAATGCTTGTGTTAATCTTCTGCATTACGTATTTTGAGCGCGAGGTGGTAATCAAAAACGTTGAATTGATGTGGCCGTTTCCAAGTGGCTCACACTTAATATCCTTTTCGTTTGGGAAAAAATGCTGTGCAGCGATATAAATATCGTTCATAAAACACTCCTAAAGAATTTATCTATAATATTTTATCATAAAAAATATTAAATGTAAAGAAAAATATTGAAAAATTGATAATAATATAGTAAAATTATAATGGATTATTATAATATGCCGCAAAGGATGCGGCAAGAAAACGGAGAAAACAATGATAACTAAATCCTTTAATATAGCAAACGGAGTAGAGCTTCACTATATAGAAACGGAAAAATTCAAAACGAATTATTTTTCCTTTAACTTCCTCGCGCCTCTTTCGCGCCAAAGCGTGCATCTTAACGCAATGATACCGCCGATTTTGATGCGTGCGTGCAAGAAATATCCGAGCCAAGCGCTCATCAACAAAAGACTTCAATATCTATACTCGGGCGACGTTGACGCAAAGAATACGTCATTTGGTGAGTATCAGATTTTCGGTATGCGCGTAAATATGCTTAATAATAAATATACGCAGGGCACAGACGTAACGACAGAAACGGTTGATTTGCTTCTTGAAATGATTTTCAACCCATATCTTGTTGACGGCGAGTTCGATAGCGAGTTTACAGAGGGCGAAAAAACCTCTCTTATCGACGTTATCGAGGCTGAGGTTAACAACAAGGGTCAGTACGCCGTTAAGCGCTTAATGAGCGAAATGTGCCGTGACGAGGTATTTGGCATATCAAAGATGGGTGAGGTAGAGGACGTTAAGAAAATTACGCCGAAATCGCTCTACGAGGCTTATAAGAATGCACTTAAAAGCTATAAAATCCAAATTTATTTCGTTGGCAAGGCGGATATTGAGGCGGTTGTCGAGCAGTTCAAATCTCGCTTTAACGGTATTGAGCGCGCGCCCATTGACGTTTGCGAGGCTGAAATCAAGCTAAAAGCAACAGAGGTAAAAGAGGTAACCGATATAGAGAAGGTTAACCAAGGTAAATTGGTTCTCGGCTTCCGCACAGGCTACCACTATAAGGAAAACGAATACCACCTGCTTCAGCTCTTCAACGAGGTGTTCGGCGGCTCACCGACTGCAAAGCTTTTCTTAAACGTACGCGAAAAGATGAGCCTTTGCTACTATTGCCGTTCAATTATCAATCAGAAAAACGGCATTATGATAGTTTCCTCAGGTATTGAGTCGGGGAACAAGGATATAGCAAGGGATGCAATTATCGCTCAGCTTGACGCTATAAAGAACGGCGATATTTCAGACGAGGAGCTATTAAACGCAAAGAAGTCCATCAAAAACGGCTTCTTGTCGGTTTACGATAGCGCAGAGTCGCTCGAGGCGTGGGCATTCTATCGCGGTCTTTGCGGTATTTCGACAACTCCCGACAAGGAGATTTATAAAATTGAAAACACCACCGCTTCGGACGTACAAAATATAGCAAAGAGAATTACTCTTGACACAGTTTATTTCTTAACGGGGGAGGATAAATAATGAGCAAATATTTGATGAAGGAAAACAAAATGCTTGACGAAAAATATTATACCTTCACCCACAAAACAGGGCTTGAGGTGTTTGTTTTCCCAAAGAAAATGACAAATTCATATGCTATTTTTGCAACTCGCTACGGCGCGGTTGACAATAAATTCAAGCATATAAGCGATAAGGAGTTTACCGTTGTTCCCGACGGAATTGCGCACTTTTTGGAGCATAAAATGTTCGAGGAGGAAAGCGGCGTTGATGCATTTGAAAGATACGCAAAGACGGGCGGCAACGCAAACGCGTTTACAGGCAACAACCTAACGGGCTACATTTTTTCCTGCACGGAGAATTTCAAGGAAAACTTAGAGGTTTTGCTTGATTTCGTTACCCACCCCTATTTCACAAAGGAAACTGTTGAAAAGGAGCAGGGTATCATCGGTCAGGAAATTAAAATGTACGAGGACCACCCAGGGGTTAGAAATCACAGGGAGCTTATGAAGGCTCTATATAAGAAAAACAAAATGCGTATTGATATTGCAGGCACGAAGGAATCAATTGCCGAAATAACGGCTGAAACACTCTATAAATGCTATAATATCTTCTACAACCTTCGCAATATGACACTTTGCGTTTGCGGTGACGTAGAGCCTGAAACGGTTGAAGCGGTTTGCGACAAGGTGCTAACAGTAGCCGAGCCGTTTAACATCGTGCGCGACACAGAGGACGAGGACGAGCCAAAAGAGGTTAATATAAAAAGAACGGTTTGCCATCTTGACGTTTCAAAGCCGCTTTTTGCGATAGGAATTAAGGACTCAAATATTCCAAAGGAAGCGAAGGAAAGAACGAAAAAGGCTTACGGAACTGAAATTCTTGACGAAATTTTGTTCTCTCAGTCGTCCGAGTTTTATAACGACCTGTATTCAAAGAATTTAATAGGTCAGGATCTCTCAAGCGGCTGCGAAATCGGCAAAAATTATTCCTTTAACGTAATTTCGTCCGAATCAAGCGACCCCGACAAGGTTTATCAGCTATTCCTTGACTACGTTGAAAAAACTAAGCGTGAGGGACTTGACAAGGAAGCGTTCGAGCTTTCAAAGAGAACCGTTTACGCCTCGAACATTAAGTCCTTTGACTCCGTTGACGATATCGGAAACAACTTTATTTTCAACTATTTCGACGGCGCGGATATTCTTGATACGCCCGAAATTATAAATTCAATAACCTACGAATACGTGTCTGAGCTTTTCGAGTCCACGTTTAAGGAAGAATACTACGCTATTAGCATTGTTATGCCTCACGGAAAGGACGAATAATGGAAAGATACGTATGGTTCCCGGGGCTTAACATCGGGAAAATAAATATTGCAAGCGGAATTGAGCTTTTCGGCAAATTCGAGCTTCACTTTTACTCACTCATAATTGCTTGCGGAATGGCGCTTGCGGTTTTTTACGCATTTTGGCGCTTCAAGCAAAACAAAATCAAGGTAGATACCGTGCTTGACTATGCGGTTTGGATTTTACCGTTTTCAATAGTCGGCGCGCGTCTTTACTACGTAATTTTCGATATGATAGACCGACCTGAAAACTATTTCGGCGTTTCCGTGGTAAACGGTAAGGAGGTCGGCTCACTTATCGGCTTCCTATATAGCGTGGTTGCGGTTTGGAACGGCGGTCTTGCCATTTACGGCGGCGTAATAGCCGGCGGTATAGTTATTTTCGTTGTTTCGCAAATCAAGAAAATGAACACAATGAAAATCCTCGATATTGCCGTGCCTGCGGTGCTTTTTGCACAGGTGCTTGGCAGATGGGGTAACTTCTTTAACCTCGAGGCTTACGGTGAGGCAACGAAATTGCCGTGGAGAATGTGCTCGGGCGCGTTTAACAATTATTTGCTCAGTCAAGGCTATACGATTGACGAGGTTTTAAGCGGAGCAGTCGGCGTGCATCCAACCTTCCTATACGAATCACTTTGGAACTTAGTCGGCGTACTTTTAATGATAGGCACGCTTATCGTATCTACGCTCATTATTAAGGTGCCGAAGGAAAAGCACATCAACGGATTTTTCTTTGCCTTCTATATGATGTGGTACGGCTTTGGCAGAATGTTCATCGAAACGCTCAGAACCGACAGCCTCTGGCTCATCCCTGGCTTTATCAGAATTTCCGTGCTTGTTGCGGTAATTACCTTCGTTGCAGGCTTGCTCCTTATGGGCTTCCTCGTTACAAAGTATGTAATTAAGCAGAAAACGGGCGTTGATATTTGGGAAAAATTTAAGGCAAGAATAAGAAAAAACAAAACGGCAGAAGCTAATGAAAATGCACAAGAGGTAGAAAATGGCACAAATAATTAACGGTCGCGAGGTTTCAAAAAACACGCGCGAGGAAATAAAAAGAGAAACAGAGGAGTTAGCCTCAAAATACGGCAGACGCCCGGGTCTTGCGGTTATTATAGTCGGTGAGGACCCAGCTTCCAAGGTCTACGTTGCCAATAAGGAAAAGGGTTGTTTGGAGGTTGGATTTTATTCCGAGCTTTATCGCTTGCCCGAAAACACCGAAATGGACGAGCTTCTTTCTCTAATTGAAAAATTAAACAACGACGATAAGATTAACGGCATTCTTTGTCAATTACCGCTGCCAAAGCATCTTGACGAGGAAAAGGTTATCTTGGCTATAAATCCGAATAAGGACGTTGACGCATTTCACCCTGTAAACACAGGCAAGATTATGATAGGAAATTATAGCTTCTTGCCTTGCACTCCCGCAGGCGTTATGAAGCTTATTGAGTCAACGGGTGTTTGTGTTTCGGGCAAGGAGTGCGTCGTTATCGGCAGAAGCAACATAGTTGGCAAGCCACAGGCAATGCTTCTTTTGCAAGCAAACGGCACGGTGACAATTTGCCACTCACGCACCAAAAATCTTAGCGAGGTTACGCGCCGTGCGGACATTTTGGTTGTCGCTATCGGTAAGGCAGACTTTATAACGGGCGATATGATTAAAGAGGGCGCGGTTGTAATAGACGTTGGTATGAACCGCCGCGAGGACGGAAAATTAACGGGCGACGTTGATTTTGAAAGTGCCGAGAAGGTTGCGGGCTACATTACCCCCGTGCCGGGTGGCGTTGGACCTATGACAATTACAATGCTGCTTCAAAACACCTTGACAGCATTTAAGCAAACACTGTAAGACTTTTGACAATAAAATGGAATAACAATATTTTAAGGAGAGAAATATGAAAAAGATTTTTATTGCTTTGGCATTAACTGTTATTCTTTCTTGTCTTTTGGTGCTTGGCATTTCGGCAAAGGAGCTTTATCTTGAAAAAATTCCAAATGATTTGAAGATAAGCGGCGATACCGTTACTCACTTTCTTGTAATTGACGGTGAGGAATATTACGGCGGTAGCGGCTCAACGGTAAATTTATTCAATATGGATAGAATCGGTGAGGAAATAGCAAAGCTTGAAGCGGAGGGCGGCGCTTTGCACGCGCTTGGCTACAAGGAAAGTGACCTTGGCACAAAATTCTTAACCAAGCTTATTATTCCAGGCACTTACGGCGGAAACGTTGTCACCGAGGTTAATATTAACAACGGAGGCGCTTTCAAAAACCAAAAGTATTTTACAAGCTGCGGATATCTTGAATATCCGTCAACAACTCAAATCACCAATGATGCAAACCAAAGAAACGGACAAATCAGATGCATTGACTTTGGCGAAAATTCTCAGCTTGAGCAAATTCCGTTTTACTATATGAATAGTGCCTCAAGGCTGATAAGAATTAAGAATATGCCGAAGAATTTAACGTCTATCGAGGCAAATGCATTCCAAGGCTGTACAAGGCTTGAGGGTGATGAAAACAAGCAGCTTTACATAGGTGCGGCAACTATTAAAAATAAAGCTTTTGACTGTGCATTGGTTAACGTAAAAAGCATAGTATTCGGTGAAAACGTGCAATCAATGCAAAACGAGGCGTTTTCAAACTCTAACGGCAACCCGGGCGTTATATATATCGAATTTAAGTGTTACGTAACAAAGGTTAAATTTCCCGAAAATTCAACAACAACAGTACATACAGGCTCGTTCTATTTTGGAACAAGCTCTAACCAAAGGAGTTCATATTCTAATCTAACCTGTATCATTCTTTCAAACCCTGCACAATCAGGCTGCAACGGCAAGACGTTTAGAGAGGTGTCGGGACAGGACGTGTTCTTTAACGATATTACGGGTGAGGACGATTTTGTTTATACCTCACACGATATCGAATCGCAGAACAGCTGCTTTGAGGTATGCACGCGCTGTGAGCTTGTAAAATTGAAGGAAAATCCAACTCACGAGGGCGCGACGGTTGTATTTAAGGACGAAAACGGAAACGATTTTTCGTACCTTTCCGATATTTACGTATGCATTTCTTGCCCTGTGTGCGGCTTCAACGAGGTTAGCGAAATAATTGATAAGATAGTTACCACAAAGGGCTATTCCGTTTGCGAATACGGTGAAGCGGGCGTTACCCATACGGTTGGTATAAATAAGGCGTCCCTTGCAAAATACGAAAAATTAAGTGGCGAAAAGCTTTATTACGGCGTTGTTGCAGGTGTTAAAAGGGACGGATACAGCGACAAGCTCGTTAGCTACGAAAACGGAGAAATGAAAACACAAAATAACGCCGTGTCAGTTGACTTTACAGGAACTGACTACGAAATTCTTGACCTTAAAATTACAAACGTCAACATAAGCACAACGGTTTACTGTAACGCATTTATCGGCACGGAAGCAGATATAAGCTATATTTGCGACGGTACAGTTAGTAGCGCTTCAATTCCGCAGGAAATTGTGGTTGCACCTAACAGGGACGAGGAGTAATCGAATTGTAGGAGAGAAATATGAAAAACAAGGTCTTTTTATTGCTTGCCATAATGGCAATATTTACGTGCCTACTAACCATTACGGTCAGTGCAGGCGCGCTCACCAACTACGGAAGCGTTAAGTTAACGCTCGTTGACGGTACAGAGGTGACAGGCTACTGTGAAATCAGCGGACGCTTTTTAAGAGATAACGTATATAAAAATCCCGAAAACACGGACGAGGGCGTATATGCGTGGGGCGATATCAAAATTTTTGATATGCGCGATTCCGTTACAGTTGGCAAAAACACGTATAACGAGGTTGGCGGCGTTAACTGTAACAAGCAAGCTGTAAACGTTGAGGAATATTATTTTTCAAAACAGGTTACGAAAATTTTGAACACAACCTTCACAGACGGTTGGAAAAAGCTTAAAACAGTTTACGTTCCAAATACGGTGACAGAAATACAGCATAGCTCCTTCCAAAATTCTCCTGTCGAGAGAGTTGTTTTAGAGGAAGGCTCTAATCTTAAAAAAATCGGCGATAGCGCGTTTAACGGCTGCGCATCGCTAACAAGCTTTGATTTCCCCGAGGGACTTGAAAGCCTCGGCTATAACTGCTTCTGGAATTCGGGACTTAGCGGAACTGTCGTTATTCCTAACTCCGTTACGTTTCTTGACGCAGGCTCACTCCTTTCAACGAAAATTGAAAATCTTTACTTAGGCGACGGTGCTCTTAAAATCGGTCACAACTTCCTCGGCTCGTTTTCACGCACTGACAATCCGTATCTTAAAAACGTATATATCAACGCAACCACAACCTTCACGAAAAGCAACATTTTCTATAAATGTGCAAACCCTGTTAATTTCTACGTTGTCGGCACAGAAAGCGAATGTGCAGCTATGGTTGCTACCTTGAAATCCCAAAGCAGCGGCGACTATTTAACCTTCATAACAGAGGATGAGGTGACAGAAAATACAGGTGCGGGATACGCCATAATCCACACAGAGTATAATAGATGCGACGCGTTTTACGGCGGCAATCATATAACTCCGGAGCAAACATATGATTTTACATCCTTCACTGAAAAATCCTATTTAAGAAGCGTTTGCGATAGATGTAAAGGCGGAACCGTATTAAAAGAGGTTGAACCGCTCTTTACGGTTCTTGGCTATTCTGCGGCACAGTATGGCGACGCTATTTATTCTGTAAATTACAGAGTGGACGAGAAAGCAATTAAAGCATACGAGGAAATCACAGGCGAGGCGGTTAGCTACGGCATGTTCGCGGTTAAGGCAGAAACTATCGGCACAAACGATATCTTTGACGAAAACGGAGTAGCACGCACAGGCGTGGTTGCCGCGGATATAACGGGCGCAGGCTTTGGTCTTTTCAACCTAAAGATAATGGGCTTTGACGAGGATCAAAAGGAAATTGACCTCGCTATGGGTGCTTACGTTGGCATAACCAAGGACGGCGAGGCAGAGTATAGCTACCTTCAAATTGCACCTGCGACCTCGGGCAAATATTACTTTGCTTCGTATAACGACGTGCTTTTGATAACACCGAAGGACATAGGAGATGACGTACAATGAAATACGTTTCCCCAAAATATGAAAGCGCCGTACTTTAACTAAATGAAAAGCACGAATTATATAAAAGTAAAAGAGGCTGTCGCATTAGCGACGCCTCTTTTTAGGGGATAGTGAAATGAGTGCAGAAGGCGTGAACTCGTACACGTCG
>JBGVIN010000002.1:0-24745 GCA_045123255.1 Eubacteriales bacterium | reverse complement strand
CGAAGCAATTGAAGCGTATATGGAAATCACGGGTGAAACCGTTAACTACGGTGTGTTTGCAGTTAAGGCGGAGACTATCGGTAAAAACGATATCTTTGACGAAAACGGTGATGAAAGACAGGGCGTAATTGCAGCTGATTTAACTGATGCAGGCTTCGGTCTTGTTAACTTAAAGATGATGGGCTTTAACGAGGAGCAAAAGAAAACACCACTTGCTATGGGTGCATACGTTAAAACAGAGAAGGACGGCGCGGTTAATTATAGCTACCTTCAAATTGCACCTGCAAGCGCGGGCGAAAAATACTTCTTTGCTTCATATAACGACGTAGTTGCGCTTCTTAAAGAGGAGAATATATAATGAAATACGCTTCTCCAAAATACGAGGTGTCACCCATTGACGTAAACGATATAATAATGTCGGGCGAGGGAAATTTTACCATTTCCGAAAGCAAGGACGAAATCGGCAACAAAATTGGCGACGTTACGATAAGCGCAGGCAGCATTTTCGGACAATATTTTAACTAATAAAAAAGCTGTATAGAGTAAAATCTATACGGCTTTTTGTTTGATTAAAATATATTATTTCTAAAAAATATCAAAAAATACTTTACATTTGCGCTTACTTTTGATATAATTGTAAGCGTAGAAAGCAGGTGATTTTGTGACAAAAAAAGAGCAAGTATCAGAGCTCGTAAAAAAATTTAACGGATATCTTGATATTAGCGAAGCTCAAAAGCTTGGAGTTTCAAGAGCATATTTGCAGGAATATATTAAAATAAATGAATTTGAAAGAGTTGCTCACGGTTTATATAAATCTCCCGACGTATGGATGGATGATTTATACGTTATTTCATTAAAAAACGAAAAAGCAGTTTGCTCGTTTGAAACATCTCTTATGCTACACGGACTAACCGAAAGAGAGCCGTCAGAGATTTTTGTTACTGTACCGAGAAAATATAATGCTTCTCATTTGCGTATCAAAGGAATTGTAGTTTATCAAGTTAAGGAAGAGTGGGCAAGCATTGGAAGAACTGTTGCAAAAACAACATACGGCAATTTTGTGTCTGTTTACGATATGGAAAGAACGATTTGTGATATTTTGCGTGTGAAGGATAAAAAAGACATTCAAATGTTCGCCTATGCTATTAAAGAGTATCTAAAAAGCGCAAATAAAAATTTGCCACAGCTTATGAAGTATGCAAAAGAATTCGGCGTTGAAGCGGAATTAAGACAGTATATGGAGGTGCTATTATGATAATAAAAACGCCAAGACAATTGAAGGATAAAATTGCTAACCTGTCAGGAAACGATAGTAAAAAAGCACAAGCCTTGATTAGAAAATATATGATGGAACGCTTTCTTGCACGAATATCAGAATCTGAATATAAAAATAATTTCATACTAAAAGGCGGAATGCTTGTTTCGGCTCTTGTAGGAGTAGAATCAAGAGCAACTATGGATATAGACACAACTGTTCGCAGTATGACATTAACTAAAGAAAATGCAGAATCGATAATCAATCAAATTGCAAATATCGACCTTGATGATGGTATTCAATACGAAATCAAAAGGGTTGAGGATATTATGGAAGAACATGATTACTCGGGTGTTCGCTTTACCGTATCAGCAACGTTTGAAAAATTGAGAGATACTATAAAAATAGATATTTCTACCGGAGATGAAATAACGCCATCGGCTATTGAGCTTTCGTATCCTATGATGTTCGATGATGAAAAAATAAATATTTGGTCATATAATGTAGAAACAATGCTTGCGGAGAAGGTTGAAACCGTTGTAGCAAGAGCAACGCTTAATACGAGAATGAGGGATTTTTACGACATACATATATTGTGGTCGGAAAAAGCAGGAGAGATAAATATTGACATTTTAAGAAATGCTATCGTAAACGTTGCAAGAAAAAGAGAAACAATAAAGCTATTTGAAAGTGTAAATGAAATTTTGGACGATATAAGCCGAAGTGATTATTTGCAAGGTAATTGGAATAATTACAAAAAATCTAATTATTACGTTGGTGATTTGGAATGGCAGGACGTTGTTAAAACAGTTCTTGACATATTAAAAAAAGAGGTCGGTTCTTTAGGAGCACTTGTGTAAAAAATGCTCATTTTATAACCCGCTATAAAAAATGTAAGAAAAATGTTGATTTCGTGTTGGAAACGAAAAAGTCAACAAAATACAGCAAACACCCCACCCAAAACGTAGAAAAATCATTTTCCCACTTGAAAAAAACATTTTTGTGTATTATGATAATATTATAAAAGCGATTAAATTTAGTTTATTTAGCACTTAGAGGCAATAGAAATAAACGCTTGTATTGCAAATCAAGACACATCTACCGCGCAAATGCGGTTAAGCACGACAAAGCTTATAATTTTAGCTTTTATAAAATCGAAGGGAGAGAATTTTATGAAAAAAACACTTTTGGCATTGGTATTGGCACTTTGCTTGATGCTTGCTTTTTCTGTCCTTGCCCTTGCACAGGACGGGGAAAACACGTATTACGTTGTACAAAGTGAAGGCTCCGAGCTTGCCACCACTCTTAAAGCAGAGGGAAAAAGCGTAGTTGGAATAGAAAGGCTTTATTCCTCGCGTGGCGATTCGCTATCGACAAGCTCAACCTATTTCTTAAATCAGTTTGACGGAGAGGAGCTTAACCTTATCTTAGCGGAAAACGTAAGCTACGCAATGGGCACAAACCCATCAAATCCGACAGGCTCGGGCATTCGTCTTGATAAGGCAGTTACCTTAAACGTATATTTTAACGGCTATTATTGGTGGATACCCGATGATAACAGATACGCAGGCTTCTTTATTGCAAACGAGGGCGCAACGCTTTCGCTTATCGGTGAAAGAAGCGAGGCGGAAGTTGCAGCCGCAAAAAGCTTAACCTCACAGGTTAATGCAAAAACCACGTCAAACAAGGTTGACTATTACGGCGGCTATATCGGCTTTTATTTACAGGCAGGCAGCCTTAATATCAAAAATGCGGTAATTGTCGGCGAGGACGAGGTAATTTACCAGAAAAAATATAACGGCGCGGATTCAACGGGCAACCTGCTCCTTCACCTTGAAAACACCTCGGTATATTGCAAGGACGGCAGCTGCAATCCGATAGTGATAAGAGCCGATGGCGCACACTATAACACGAAAATAGAATTTGACCGTGTATATACGGCAAAGACGCAGATATATAATATCCTGCCCGACAGTTATATAAGAAGCAGCCAAATGACTATGCTTGAAGCGGATAGCTGGCGTGCGGATTCACAGATAGGCCTAGACTACTTTTACGTTAGCGATTCAAAAATCGGCGATTATATAACAAAGGGCGACACACAGCATATTGTTGCGACGAATACGGAGTTTGCAAGTATAGACCTGAAGGGTGACTCCTCGGGAGGTGCGTATGCAACGCTTATAAATTCCACATATACCTCGCTCAACCTCAAAAGAAACACGACAAAGGTGTCAAGAAACGGTACTTTGTACGTTTTAACGCTTGCAGGCTGCGAAAATGCATCAACAAAGACGGACTATAACTACGACGATGCAACGTCGAGCGTGGTTGTAACAGTAGATACGGAATATTCAAAGGCAAATCCCGCGCTCGGTCACACAACTGACGGCGAGCCCATTTCCGTTTCATACGAAAGCTACCTAAAAAACGGAAGTGCGGAATATATTTGCTCGCGCTGTGGCACACATCATACCGCTTCATCTCTTGAGCCATTGTTCTTTGCACTCGGCTATTCATATTTTGAGAGCGAAAACGGCGGAATTTCAGCAGGCTTTAGAGTAAATTCCGAGGCGATTGCGTTATACGAGCAATTTTTAGACAGCACCTTTAATTACGGTGTGTTTGCTGTATCTGAGGCGAATATTGGAAACGGCGAAATTTTTAACGATAAGGGAGAAGCCAAGCTCGGCGTAATAAGCACGCAAATTACGGAGTACGAATTTAACAAATTTGAAATTAAAGTAGTTGGCTTCACAGAGGCACAAAAGGATTTAAGCCTTGCAATGGGCGCATACGTTGAAATTGATAATGGCGAAACGAAAAAATATTCGTATCTCCAAAGCGACAAGCCAAGTGAAAACCAAAAATATGCCTTCGTTTCATATAACGGAATAAAAAATTCAATGCCTACCGTTGAAAACGTAGTGTTAGACGATATTGAAATTGAGGCGGGAACGAGAAGGGAGCTTCCAAAAACCGCACTCGTGGGCGGAGAGGAAAAGCCGCTCACCTACACGTTTATCGGAGAGGGAATTTCAATTGACGGCTACGTACTGAAGGGCTTGCAGGTAGGCGCAGAGGCAACGGTATATGCAAATGCCGAGGGCTATCTTGGCACGTTTAACGTAAGAGTAACGGAAAACGTAAGCTATAAGCACGTAGTAATTATCGGCGTTGACGGCGCAGGCACGTATTTTAAGAACGCAGAAACGCCGAATATAGACAAAATTTTTGAAAACGGCGCGATAACCTATGAGTGCTTGACCTCAAACCCGACTATAAGCGCACAGTGCTGGGGCTCACTCATTCACGGTGTTGAGCCGTCAGCTCACAAGCTTACAAACGCAATTGTTCAGTCATCTCAATTCCCGACGGATTCAAAATTCCCAAGCTTTTTCCGCGTTATAAGGGAAAATGACGAGAATGCAGTCTTGGCTTCGTTTGCAAACTGGAATCCAATAAACGTAGGTATTGTGGAAAACGGTATAGGCGTACACAAGGTTGGCGGAATTGGCGACAGATCACTAACAAACGAAATTCTTTCATATCTTGAAGAAAACAATCCTACCGCTATGTTCGTTCAGTTTGACGAGGCGGACGGCGCAGGTCACTCCTCAGGCTACGGAAGCCAAGCGCAGCTTACAAAGATTTCTGAGCTTGACTCATACATCGGAGAAATTTACTCAGCTTACGAAAAGAAGGGCATAATAGACCAAACGCTCTTTATCGTAACTGCTGACCATGGCGGAAACGGAACGAGCCACGGCGGTCTTACAGACGGTGAAAAATACGTTATGTTTGCATCAACGGGCAAAACCGTACAAAACGGCACAATTGAAAATATGGAAATCCGCGATATCGCCGCTATCGTGCTTCACGCACTTGGCTACCAAAATCCCGAAACGTGGACTGCAATAGTTCCGTCGGGTCTATTTAATGGAGTTGTAGCGGGCGAGCGTCCTGAGTACGTTGACAAGGACTCCGAGCGCTATCACGAGTCAGTGCCAACACCCGAAAAGGGAAGCGACGGCTACGTAACGAAATTCGTTGATAACGAGCTTAAAACATATTTAACCTTTGATAATACCATAGCTGACAGCTGTGGCGCTTCAACCTCACAAAGCGGAAATATATATTTCGTGGAGGACGGCTATTTCGGAGAAGCAGCAACCTTTGACGACGGGCACGTAACTGTTGACGGCTTTAACTTAGGCGACGGTAGCTTTACAATGTCGTTTTGGATTAAAACTGATGGCGTAATTCAAGACCCGTGCATTATTTCAAACAAGGATTGGTACACAGGTAAAAACCACGGCTTTACGCTTACCTTAAGAGAAAACAGTCAAATAGGATGGAATTTCGGTGACGGGGGGAACCGTGCCGACCTCACTCTCGGTATGCCGCAAAACTATAGAGAGGGCTGGGTTCACGTTTTGGTGCTTATCGACCGTGAAAACAATAAGCTCGGTGCATCGATAGACTTTGGCGAGATTGTATATATCGATCTTCCAGCCAACCTGCAGGACAACTCCTTCAACACAAAATACCCTCTTACTATCGGTCAGGACGGCACAGGAAGATATAATATTCCACTTCCTGCCGCGCTCGACGAGGTTATGGTTTTTGACGGTGCGTTCACACAGTCCGACGTTAACGCACTTGCAAGCTACTACGGCATTTCGAAATGAAATCATTGAATTTGACAAATTAAGGAATATCGAGAAAAATCAGAAATCCGCTTGGATTTCTGATTTTTTTCTTTCGCCAAGAAGCTAACACCAAAGCGTTGATTACCCCGCCCATAATCGAAAAATTTTGATATCATAATATCATGATATCAAAATATCGCGAGGCGGTAACTTGCCAGCTCCCCCGGCAGAATTATCACCTTGAATTTTCAAGGTAGAGGTGTTATAATGCTTATATATGAATTTATAAGGGAGGGATTTTGTGAAAAGACTGCTCGGTGCTTTAAGGCTTATGCTCGTTATGATGAAAACGGGATTTTTTACCTTTGGCGGCGGATACGCTATGATTAGTATGCTTCACAGTGAGTTCACCGAGAAGCGCACATATCTTACAAACGACGAATTTATGGACGTTGTAGCGGTTGCGGAGTCCACCCCTGGTCCTATTGCCATCAATATGGCAACCTACATCGGCTACAAAAGGTGCGGCTTTATCGGCGCGCTTCTTTCTACGTTCGGTATGTGCGCCCCGTCCTTTACTGTTATATTTTTAATTTCGCTTTTCTTTGACCGCTTTCTTGAAATTACGTGGGTGAAAAATGCATTCCACGGCATACAAATTGCGGTAATTTATATCATTCTCTCGGCAGGCGTAAAAATGCTCAGAGAGCTGAAAAAATCACCCTTTAATATCGTGGTTTTATGTGCATGTGCGACACTGATGGTGCTTTTTTCCTTATTCTCGGTTTCCTTCTCAGCCGTTTTCTATATTTTAATAAGCGGCGGCTTGGGACTTGTCATTTTCTTAATTAAATATATTAAGGAAAGGAGAGGGGAAAGATGATTTATTTGGAGCTTTTCTTATCCTTTCTTAAAATAGGTGCGCTTTCCTTTGGCGGCGGACTCGGTATGATTTCACTAATTCGCGACGAATGTATAGGCAACGGCTGGCTCACCGAGGCGGAGTTACTCAACCTTATCGGCGTGGCGGAGTCAACCCCTGGGCCGATAGCCGTTAATATTGCCACCTTTGTCGGCGCGTCACAGGGCGGATTTTTTGGTGGTCTGCTTGCCACCCTCGGCGTGGTGCTTCCGTCCTTTATTATAATTTTGCTCGTTGCCGCACTTCTTTCAGGCTTGATGAAAATGCGCGCCATACGCGCCACGCTTGACGGAATGCGCCCGTCGATAGTCGCTTTAATTCTCGGAATGAGCGTGATTTTGTGCTTAAACCTCATTTTCGGCATACAAAACGTACAAAGCACGCCGAAATTTGACGTTCTTGGCTTGATAATTTTAGGTCTTTGCGCGCTTTTGGCGCTCGTTTACAAAAAAATTCGCAAAAAAGCGATATCACCTATATTTTTAATTATTTTTTCAGCGGTGCTGGGAGGAATTTTTTATGGAATCGGTTAACTTCAAAAACGTAAATATAAACGGCGGCTTTTGGCAAAAAAAGCAACAAATGGTAGAAAAAACAACCGTGCAAGCGGTGTACGACCGCTTTTACGACACGGGCAGAATAGAGGCTTTCAAGTGCGACGTAAACGCAAAGAATAAGGCGCACGTTTTCTGGGACAGCGACGTTGCAAAATGGATTGAGGGCGCGTCGTACCTTATCTCACTTGGTATGGGAGATAAGTCCCTTGAAAATAAAATTGACGAGGTAGTTGACGATATTGAAAAAAATCAGCTCCCAAACGGATATTTCAACTCGTATTTCATTCCCTACGAGCCAAACGCTATTTTCACCAACCGTGACTGTCACGAGCTTTATTGCCTCGGTCACTTAATCGAGGGCGCTATTGCGTATAGCGAGGCAACAGGCAAGGATAAATTCCTTAGACTTATGGAAAAATACGTCCGCTACGTAGAAAAACGCTTCATAATAGACAAGGACACCGCCTTTACAACCCCCGGTCACGAGGAAATAGAGCTGGCTCTTATTAAGCTTTATGATTACACAAAAAATGAAAAATACCTCGATATGTGTCGCTTTTTCGTATATGAGCGCGGCAAGAGAAACGAGGGGCTCACAGCGTGGAGCGAGGAAAAATACAATCAATCGCACAAAACGGCAAGGGAGCAAGAAACCGCCGAGGGACATAGCGTGCGCGCGGTGTATTTCTACTGTGCTATGGCAGACCTTGCATTACGCGACGGTGACGGGGAGCTAAAAGCCGCCTGCGAAAAAATCTTTGACGATATAGTAAACAAAAAGATGTATATAACGGGCGGAATTGGCTCGACCCATATGGGCGAGGCGTTTACCGTACCGTACGATTTGCCAAACGAAACCGCATACGCGGAGAGCTGTGCCGCCATAGGTCTAATATTCTTTGCACAAAGAATGCTTGAATTAACAGGTGAGAAAAAATACGCCGACGTTATCGAAAGATGCTTATATAACGGCTTCCTTTCCTCAACCTCACTTGACGGAAAATCGTTTTTCTACCAAAATCCACTTGAAATAGTGCCGAAAAATCACACGCGCCACGGCTCGGTCACAAACCGCGACCCACTTGCACCAATGACGCGCTTTGAGGTGTTTGATTGCTCCTGCTGTCCGCCGAATATAGTTAGATTTTTGCCGTCGCTTGGCTCACTCCTTTACACAAAGGACGAAAACGCGATATACGCACAGCAATTTGCCTCGTCCGTTGCAAAAATCAAGCTTGGCGAAAAGGAAATCACCTTAACGCAAAAAACGTCATATCCCGAAAGCGGAAAAATTTCCTTTATTTCCGACTCCGACGTGACTGTTTACGTGCGCGTGCCCGAGTATCTTGACACGGGAAAAATCGCCAAAAACGGATACGTCCCCCTGAATTTACGCGCAAACGAGGAAAAATCAATAGATTTTGAGCTTCCCATTTACTTGGTTGAAGCAAACCCACACGTGCGCGATAACGCAGGCAAGGCGGCGCTCCTTTACGGCCCCGTCGTTTACTGTATGGAGGGTCACGACAATCCACACGAGCTTTACGATATAAGAATAGACAGTCAAACCGAGTTTGAAATAATCAAAAACGAGCATCTCGGCGTGCCCGCTATAACGGTTGACGCCTTCGTGCGCCCCGAAACGACCGCGCTTTACACACCGATTTCACGCCAAAGAAAGAAAATCAAGGCGACGTTTATTCCGTATTACGCTTTCGCCAACCGCGGAGAAACGTCAATGCAAATTTGGACGTTGATTGAGTGACGGTTAACACCTCATCCACCACGGCGTGGTCCCCCTTCTCCCGCTGGAGAAGGCAAACACTATGCTTTCGCCAACCGCGGTGAGAGCGCAATGTAGGTCTGGACGTTGATTGAATAAGGGTTTTACACCTCATCCACCGCAAAACAAAATATAACCAAACCCAAAGAAGGAGCTTTGCGGTCCCCCTTCTCCCACTGGAGAAGGCAAACACTATGCTTTCGCCAACCGTGGAGAAACGTCAATGCAAATATGGACGTTGATTGAATAGCAGGCTATTCAATCAATTAAATCTTGCTTTGCAAGAATAAATCCCGTTGGGATGAAATCACTACGTGATGAAATCCACGCAAGCGTGGGTTTGATTTGCGTGTAATAAAACAAAACCGCCTTCCCCTTTGCTTCTCGGGGAAGGCAGTTGCTTTGCGGGCGGATGAGGTGTAGTCCTTCGTCTGCATAAATAACGATATTGACCGAAAGGTCTTTTTTATTTGATTTTAACCGTTTGCAAATTTAATAAACAGTATAATTCCGACCGTTATGGCGGCAAGCAAAATTTCAGAGAGAACGGTTATCGCAAAGAGAACCGAGAAATATATTTTTCCGCCTCTTATTTCGCCGCGTTTCGTCTTTTTGAAGGACGTACAAAGTCCAACTATGCTAAGGCAAGAGGGGAGCTGATACAGCACCACACCCACAATACCTACAATAATAGTTAAATAAATTATAACCGCAAGTCCGATTGCCTTGCCAAGCCCGTCCCAACCCTCGGTTACTGTGTTGGTGGTAGCTATTGCTTCAATTAAAAGCAAAACGTTAAACGCAAAAGCGGCGATAGTAATTATAGAATAAAAAACAGTCGAAATTACTTTAAGCGGTATTCTTTTCTTGATTTTTTGTTGAGCGGTGAGCGACAACTCGTCGTTTTCGTCTGTCAAAACGTCATTTTTGTTAGTTACGTTATCCATAAAATTACCTCCTTTATATATATTATTATACCATAAAAGGCGCAATTTGTAAATAAAAAAATTTAGCACACTAAAGTGAAATATATTCCTATTGACAAATTTCAAGCACGGAGTTATAATTTTATTGTAAATTATACTAAAGGAGAATTGCTATATGAAAAAAATTTTAGGAGAATTCAAAGCCTTCATCACGCGCGGCAACGTGCTTGATATGGCAGTCGGCGTTATCGTCGGCGGTGCGTTTACAGGCGTTGTAAACGGACTTTCAAACTTTATCTTAAAGCCAATCATCAACTGGATTTTAGCACTCGTTATCGGCAAGGACGGTCTTTCGGGCGCAATAACAATGCTTTCCCCTGCCTACAAGAGCGTAGAAAAGCTTGGCGAGGACGGCGCGGTTATGGTTGACGAGGCGGGAAATACGATAATGGAGCAGGTTATTGACCTTGCAAACTCCATTTATATAGACTGGGGCGCGTTTATCAGTGCTATCATCAATTTCTTGCTTATCGCGGTTGTCCTTTTCGTAATTGTAAAGGTTATTAACTCCGTTCACGCAAGCCAAGAAAAATTGTCGAACCGTATAGTTTACGGCAAGGTGACTAAGGAAGAAAAGAAGGAAATGAAGGCGCAGGGTCTTAATTTCAGAAGCGACGCAGACGTTGACGTATATCGCGCACAAAAGGCAGAGGAAGAAGAAGCTGCTAAAAAAGCGGCAGATGAAGCGGCTGCAATTGAAAGAGCGAACAACCCGACCACCGAGGAGCTGTTAAAAGACATTCGCGAGCTTCTCAAAAATAAATAATTAACAAAAACCTCTTTTGCAAAGTGCAAAAGAGGTTTTTTGCTTATATAATGGCGATAGCCAATTCATGTCCAAAGGACAATTCATGCGCTTGCGCAATTCACGTAACGGAGTTACAATTCATTTTGCGCTACTATGCGCAAACTACTTAGTTAATTCGCCGCGCAAATTCTCTTCCATTCTTGCTTTGATTTCTTCCTTTGTGTACCCCTTGGAGAAAAGGTAATAGAGCTTTGCAACCGCCGCCTCGGTGGTCATATCGTATCCGCTTACCGCGCCTGCCGAAACAAGCGGTGAGCTTGTCGCGTATGCACCGAGCGTTACCGTACCCTGTGGGCATTGTGAGCAAACGGTCACAACCGAGCCGCCCTTAAACGCGCGCTCAATTATCGGAAGGAGTGAGTGACCCTCACCGGGGATATTGCCTGCACCAAAGGTTTCAAGCACGATGCCCTTTAATTTTTCCGTCATAAGAGTGTCGAAAATTGGGAAGGAAATACCCGGGAAAATTTTAAGAACGCCGATAGGCACGTTTTTGAGCTTGCAAAGAGAAAAAGGCGACCCTGTGTCGAGCTTTGGAGGGTTGTAGGGGAGGTATCTAATTGAAATTCCTGCCTCGGCAATACGCGGACAGTTGGGTGAGTCAAAAGCGAGGAGCCCGTCTGCCGACATTTTCGTTGCGCGGTTACCGCGGAGCAAGCGACCGCCGAAGTATAGACACACCTCGTTGATTTTTCCGCTGCTTGCAATTAAAAGAGAGGTAACGAGGTTGTCCTGTCCGTCGCTTCTGATTTCGCAAAGCGGAATTTGCGAGCCTGTCAAAATTACAGGCTTGTTAAGACCCTCGAGCATAAAGGAAAGTGCCGCCGCTGTGTACGCCATTGTGTCCGTGCCGTGCAAAACGACAAATCCGTCGTAGCTATCGTATCTATTTGCAATAACCTCGCCAATTCTGTTCCAATCGTCAACCGCCATATCGGACGAGTCAAGCAAGGGGGACATTTCATAAAATGAAATTTCGGGCATTTCGGGTGATTTTAGGTCGGCGATAGTTTCAAGCACGGTTTTGAAATACCCTTCCTTGGGAAGGTAGCCCTGCTCTGACTTGACCATACCTATCGTGCCGCCTGTATGTATTAAGCAAATATGTTTTTTCATAATGCGTATCTCCTTTAACGGCGCGAATAAACCGTTTGCGCCTACAAACTAATTTTATCATATGCACGCGCGTTTGTAAACAAAAAACTTGACAAAAAGTCACATAAGTGGTAAAATATCATCATAAAAATATATTATCTTCGGGGCAAGGTGAAATTCCTTATCGGCGGTAAAGTCCGCGAGCCAACTTGAGTGGGAAAAGCGAAATCAGCGCAGTATTCCCAAGGCAGACTCGGTGTAATTCCGAGACCGGCAGTGTTTGACGTGCTTTTTGCGTCATTAGTCTGAATGGGAGAAGATTTGAAAATAGCGCACCCTGTGTCGCGTTTTTATCAATTTTCGTGCTTTCCGCCCTACCAAGTGGCGGATTTTTTTGTTAAATAGTGACTTGTCACGAGAAAGGAAAATATGAAAAACAAAATTAAAGAAATTGCGGCGGCGGGCGTTTTTTGCGCCTTTGCCTATGCTTTGACCAATATAGGAAATATCATTCCAATTCGCTTTGCAGGATTTTTGAGCTTTGACCCAAAGGACGCAATGATTGTTATGGCAGGCTTTGCCATAGGCCCTTGGGCGGCGGTGGGCATTACCTTTGCTTGCGCGTTTTTGGAGCTTGTCACCATTAGCACAACGGGCGCAATAGGATTTTTAATGAACGTGCTTTCAAGCCTTTGCTTTGCACTCGTTCCCACAATTTTATATAAGAAAAACCGCTCCTTCAAGTCGGCGATAATAGGTCTTGCAATTTCCTCTGCTTTAACGGTTGTGGCAATGCTCGCTTGGAACGCCTTTATAACTCCTGTTTATATGAAGGTGCCTAGAGATGCGGTTATCGATATGCTCCTTCCCGTCTTCTTGCCGTTTAACGCCTTAAAGTGCCTTATCAACACTTCAATTATCGTCTTTTTCTACAAGCCTATCATTAAAGCGCTCAGACGTGCAAAGCTAATAAGGTAGACCGCAAAGCGGTATATGTTGACAACCACTTTATATTATGTTAATATAAAAATGTAAGAAAAATCCTAAAAGGAGAAAAATATGAAAAGTATTAAGAAAATTTTTGCCGTTTTGCTCGTTCTTTTGATGCTTCTTTCGCTCGCTGCGTGCGGCGGCGATAGCACCGATAACGACACATACACGGGCAGTGAAAACGAGGAGACGCAAACGGATACAAGCGCGTCAACAAATACGGGCAGCGGCAATACGGACACAAGCACAGAGGGCTCAAAGCCAAGCGATAGCGACAGCGATACGGATACAAGCGCAGGCGGCGATAAGCCGAGTGACGGTGACACGGACACAGGCACGTCAAAGCCGACCGAGCCGTCAAAGCCGCAAGACCCAACCGAGCCAAAGCCAGATGGGCCCACCGACACAAATGACGGCGGCGACACAGACCAAATCACGCCTGAGCCTGAACCCGAGCCTGAACCCGAGCCGACAAAGCCAACTCCCGAAATCTTGAATATCATTAAGGACGGCAAAAGCGACTACACAATAGTTTATCAAAACACCGATATTTGCCGCAAGTACGCAACCGCGTTAAGAACGCATATTACCGAAAAATACGGAATTACGCTTCGTATGTATAACGAGCGCCTTTGCCCCGACACGGTTGAACATAAAATAGTAGTCGGAAAAAGCCACGAGGATATCAAATTCGTACGCGACGAGGTTGGTGACTCAAACGATTTTGCCGTTACGGTTTTAGGTGATGACCTTGTGCTTTACGCACCGAACGATTACCTTTACGGCTATATGTACGAGCTTGCAAAGGAGAAAATCTTTGTGGGCGGAGGCGAGCTTGTAGTTGAGCCGAGTGACTCATTCACCCTTGCCACCTCACGTGAGAAGGACTACAACTACGCAGAATACCTAAAATCAAAGGGCAATTTCAATCTTGACAAGCTGCTCCTTATTTTCGAGGAGGGGAAATATATTGACGGCGAAACAACCTTGCCGTACAGAATTTACGTTCCGTCGGATTACGACCCACAAAAGAGCTATCCCGTTGTGACTATTTTGCACGGCGCGGGCGAACGCGGAAACGATAACCAAGCTCAGCTCAAAAATATGGTTCCTGCGCTTTTCAACCAAAACAATTCAAAATATATGGATGCAATAATAATTTGCCCACAGTGTCCGTCGGGTCAGCAATGGGTTGACACACCTTGGACAAAAGGCAACTATAGCGTTGATGAAATTCCCGAGTCAAACGAATTAAAGGCAGCATTCGGTCTTAGCGAATGGGCAAAATATAACCTCGCTGTTGACCTTGACCGCGTATATATTATGGGACTTTCAATGGGTGGCTTCGGCACTTGGGATATGATTATGCGCCACAAGGAAAGCTTCACCGCGGCAATTCCTATTTGCGGCGGCGCTGACCCCGAGTACGCCGAGTACTTAAAGGACTTCCCGATTTGGACGCTCCACGGCACGCGCGACTCGTCCGTTCCGTACGCAGGCACGGAGGCTATGTGCCAAGCCTTGAAGGAGGCAGGCAGCACGTCGTATCACTTCGACACGCTTGAAAACCAAGGTCACATCATTTGGGACACGGTTGGCAATAGCAACGAGATTGCAGATTGGCTTTTCTCACAGGGAGAATAAATAAAGAGGCTACCGCACGGTAGCCTCTTTAATCATTGATGGAAAACATCTCGTCATTTTCCCAATTTTGTGGGTTTTCAAAAATATATTTCCGAATTTCGTCATAATCCTGACGGTTTCTTATAATATGGTCGTAGAATGAACGTTGCCAAAGTGCAAAACCAACGATTTTGGACGATGTGCGTTTGAACTGCCCAATTATGGTTGACATTGTAGGGGAGGATATCATCCTCCCGTCCTTTCGTATTGTCAATATCAAATGAATATGATTTGGCATAATAACATATTCATTAACGGTTGCGCCGTCATAATAATTGGGAATTGACAATAATGCTTTTTCTGCAATTTGTCCGTATTCGGTTAGATTTACTCTGCTTGGCGGGAGGATAATATCCTCCCCTACGGTTATTTCCGACAATATGCGCGCTCTATCCTTTGTACAAATTGTTATGAAATATGAATAGCCGCTGCCGTAGTGAAATTCACTTAATCGGTTGTGCTTTCTTTTTGGGAGCTTTTCGTTTTCCATCATATCACCGCCATTTTATTAAATTATATTACTTGCAAATATAAAAGTCAATATTTTGAAATACAAAGAGGCTACCGCGCGGTAGCCTCTTTTTGGGATTATTTTACTTTCTTCGTCTTTGGTTTTCTGAAAACGTAGAAGATAAACGCGATGGAAAGTCCAACGGCGATAGCGACAACGAGGTCGAAAACTATCGTTAAAATGAAGGTCACAAGAAGCACGATAACGTCGGTCATTTTTTCGTTCTTTACAATCTTGATAAAGTGCTTGTATTCGCACATATTGTAAGCAACCATCAAAAGCACCGCCGCGATAACGGGCATAGGAATGAATTTTGCAAGCGGCATAAGGAAGAAAAGCACAAGAAGCAAGGTTACTGCGTGAACCATACCCGAAATTGGCGTTCTGCCACCGTTTTTAACGTTTGCAGACGTTCTTGCAATTGCGCCCGTTGCAGGAATACCGCCGAAAATACCCGATGCGATATTTCCAAGACCCTGAGCTATCAGCTCTGTGTTTGAGTTGTGCGTGTCGTCAATCATTTTGTCGGAAACCACGCAGGAAAGGAGTGACTCGATAGCGGCAAGGATTGCAATTGTAAACGCGTTTGGAAGAAGTGAAATTATTCTGTCAAGCGAAATTTCAGGCACGCGCACCTTTGGCAGACCCGCGCTGATTTCATAAAGGTCGCCAATAGTGAGTGCGTTTAGCTTGAAAATTGCAACCGCAAGAGAGCCAAGCACAACAACTATTAAGGATGCAGGCACCTTCTTTAAGAACTTAATCTTAGGGAGTAAGAACAAAAGTGCTAAGGAAATAGCGCCAACGAGAAAGCCGACGGGGTTAAAGGTTGTGAGGTTTGCGGCAAGTGCTTCGAGCTTTTCCATCGCCTCAACGGGACTGTGGCCGCCGTATGACATACCGAAAAAGTCCTTTAACTGACCTATTACGATAGTAACCGCGATACCTGCTGTAAAGCCGACAGTAATTGTGGTTGGGATAAATCTGATAAGTGAGCCAACGCGCAAAAGACCGAAAATAATAAGAATAAAGCCGGCTAAAATTGTGGCAATTATAAGTCCGTCAAAGCCCTCCGTTGCGATAATTCCTGCAACGATGGTTGCAAATGCGGCGGTAGGACCCGAAATATTAACACGGCTTCCACCGAAAAACGAGATAACGAAGCCTGCAAAAATTGCGGTGTACAAGCCCTGCACAGGCTCAGCACCCGATGCAATAGCCAAAGCGATTGACAAGGGAAGTGCGATAATTGCAACAATGATACCTGCGATAATATCGCTGACTAAATTTTTCCCCTTGTAGCCCTTGAACGAGGAAAAAAGCTTAGGCGCGAAAATACGCATTTTTTTCTTTTTCATAACAATTCTCCAAAAAAATATTAAATAACGAAAACAATTATAGACCCAAGGGCGAAATTTGTCAATAATAAATTTTAATTTATTAAAATAATTTACTTGTGCGACGATATGTGATATAATGAAAAAAGAAATTCACTTTTTGCGAGGGGTTATGGATCTAATTAAATACGTAAATACAAAAATGGGCACGAAATCAAAAATGGAGCTGTCAAGGGGCAACACCCTGCCACTTACTCAGCTTCCGTTTGGCATGGCATCGTTTTGCCCACAAACCGAGATACCAAAGGAAACGCCGACTTGGTTTTTCGATCCCGATAGCGACACCTGTCAGGGCGTGCGCTTGACGCATCAGCCAAGCCCGTGGATTGGTGACTACGGCACGTTTCTTTTCGTGCCGACGAGAAAAATTGAGCCGAGGCCTGTTTCAAAAAAGGTCGAAAAACAGACACTCCGTCCCGAATTTTTGGAAATTTCGTGGGAAAACGGCGAAAAAATTGCTCTTTCCCCAAGTGAGCGCGGATGTGCGTTCAACGCCAAATTTGACGGCGGCGAAAACGGATATCTTTCCTTCTTTTCCGTTCACGGAAGCACGACCTTTGAAATAAAGGACGGCGCGCTCTACATTACAAACGATTATACCAAGCAAAGTGACGCAAAATGCTTCAAAATGCACGCTCTTATCAGCCTTGACGGCGCAAATTTAAGCGGCGCGATAATTGAAAACGGTGCTTGCCATATTCCCACGAAGGAAAATGTGCTTTCGGGCAAAATTGCAATCTCATATATTAGCTATGATATGGCAAAATTAGAGCTTTCGCGCATCGAAAATTTAGAAAAAACACGCCAAATTGCGACACAGGTGTGGGAAAAATACCTTTCTAAGATAGAAATCGAGAGCGAAAACGAGGAGCAAAAGGGGATTTTTTATTCCTGTATGTACCGCGCGTTTTTGTTCCCTCATATGGCGCACGAAATTGACCAAAACGGGAAAGAAATTCACTATTCACCGTTTCTCGGTGAGGTAAGGGGCGGCGCAAGATATACCGACTACGGCTTTTGGGACACCTACCGCACGTCCGTTCCGCTTTTTGCGTTGGTTGCAAGAGATGACCTTGAAAAAATGCTTGAGGGCTTTGCCTCGGACTACGAGGAAGGGGGGTATCTTCCGCGTTGGACCTCGCTCGGTGAGGTTGGCTGTATGCCAAGCACCTTAATTGACGGTGCAATTGCCGAGGCGGTTTGCCACGGCGTTGGCTCACAAGAGCTTCACGAAAAGCTCCTTTCGGGTATGCTTCACCACGCGACCACTCCCTCAAAAAATGACCGCTACGGGCGAAAATGCCTCGATAAGTATCTAAAATACGGCTACGTGCCGTACGACTCGGCGCACGAAAGCGTAAACTTAACGCTTGATTTTGCATATGGCGACTGGTGTATTGCCACGGTTGCAAAAAAGCTCGGCAAGGACGAGATAGCAAACGAGTATTTTAAGCGCGCTAAAAATTGGAAAAACCTATACGACAGCGAGCGCGGACTTTTCATAGCCAAGGACGAAAACGGCGCACCGCGTGAAAGCTTTGACCCATTTGTTTGGGGCTATGACTACACGGAAAGCGGTGCTTACCAAAACGCGTTCGGCGCACCGCACGCGCTTGATGAAATTGCCGAGTGCCTTGGCGGCAAGGACGGCGCAATAAAAAAGCTCGACGAAATCTTCTTAACTCCGCCGCATTTTGAATACGGCAGATACGGGTGCGAAATTCACGAAATGACCGAAATGGCAGAGGCACCCGAAGGTCTTGGTCAATGTGCAATTTCAAATCAACCCTCGTTCTCGCTTCCGTTCCTCTACGCATATTACGGACAACGTGAAAAAAGCGACTATTATATAAAAAAGATAGCCACCGAGTGCTTCACACGCGATAGCTACCCCGGTGACGAGGACAACGGCTCAATGAGCGCTTGGTACGTCTTTGCCACATTGGGCAAATACCCCGTATGCCCCGGCAGCGGCAAATTTACTGAAACAACACCGCTTTGTAAATTCAAAATTAACGAATAATCAAAAACCAAAAACAACCCCAAAATCTCGCCTTGCTCGAATTTGGGAAAAAAGCTCCGCCAAAGCGGAGCTTTTTAAGTTGAATGAAGAATGTGAGCCTTCCCCTGCAAGGGGAAATGCACACTTTCGTGTGGTGATATACAATGCGGTGCATTGATGATATGCACCTGCGGTGGTGATATACACCTGTGGTGATGATATACACCTGTGGTGATGATATACAACCTACGGTTGATGATATACACGGTAAACCGCGATGATACATAGCGCCAAGGCGTTGATTGTACCGTAGGGGCGATTCACGAATCGCCCGTCTGCACAGATTCCTCGACAGGCTCGGAATGACAGGAAAACCCTTCCCCAGTGGGGGAAGGTGTCACGCTTGCCGTGACGGATGAGGTGTACATTGTACGCACCGAACAAAACGGGATGTCGAGGGCGCCATCCCCTACAAGGGGAAATGCACACTTTCGTGTGATGATATGCAATTCCGTTGGAATTGATGATATGCAACCTGCGGTTGATGATATACACACGTTCGTGTGGTGATATACAACGCCAAGCGTTGATTGAATCGTAGGGGCGATTCACGAATCGCCCGTAAACTTAGATTCCTCGGCACGCTCGGAATGACAGGAAAAACGGTGGACACCTCGTAGGGGAGGGGTTCTCCCTCCCGCGCAAACGGAACGCGCCCGCCAAAATGGGATGTCGAGGGCGCCATCCCCTACAAGGGGAAATGCAATTCGTTACGGTGGAAAATAATATTATTAAATATTTAACAATTTATTCAATTGACAAATAATATATAAGGTTGTATAATTATAATGCAGATATGGCGCGTTTTTTCGGTAAATCGCACAAAAACGGTGCGTGCGCGTGAAAATTGCGCCTCATATAAAGCTTAGGAGAAGATATGAAAAAAAGAGCATTATTATTTTTAATTTTGATTATAGGAGTTCTTTGTCTTGTCTGCGCGTGTGGCGGAGGCACTACAACCGACACAGGCACGCAGGACACGGGAGATACCTCAACCGACACGGGCAACGGTGAATGCAGGCACGTGCTTGTAATTGACCCGAAGGTTCCCGCGACCTGTACGGAAAAGGGTCTTACCGAGGGCAAGCACTGCGGAACGTGCGGCTGCGTTTTCGTTGCACAAAACACAATTCCCAAGCTTGGCCACAAGGAAATCACGGTTGACTACAAGGCGCCAACCTGTAACTCCGACGGACACAACGCAGGCACGCGCTGCGAAAGATGCGGTGAAGCATTTGAGGGCGGCGAAACACTCCCACGCCTTGAGCATATAGAAACCGTGGGCACAGAGGTTGCGCCTACCTGTAAATCCGAGGGCGAAACTGCAAGAGTTTATTGCTCAATTTGCGGCAAAACACTCGTCGCTTCTGAGAAAATCCCTGCGCTTCCTCATACGATAATTGCTATTCCGCCAAGGGAAACGAGCTGCGCTATGCCAGGCTCAAAGGGCGGCACGCGCTGTATGGTATGCCAAACCGTTATCGTGAAGCCGACGGAAATCCCCGCGCTTCCTCATACCGAGATTGAAAACAAATATAAAGCACCAACGTGCGATGAGCCCGGCTACATAGGCGGTACGCGCTGTGAGGTTTGTAACCAAACTATCGTTAAGGGTGAGGAAATTGCACCTCTCGGACATACTGAAATTGACATTTTGGGCTATCCCTCAACCTGCTCAAAGACAGGTCTTACCGACGGTAAAAAATGCACAACCTGCCAAAAATTCACAATACCTCAGCTTATTCTTGATAAAGCAAGCCACAACGAAATTGTTACAAGGGCGATAGCTCCAACCTGTCAAAGCGTTGGCTATACCGAAAAAAGACAATGCACGGTTTGTAACGAGATAACCGTTCCCTCTGTTGTAATTCCTATGAGCGGACACAACGAGGTTGTTGACAAGGCGGTAGCTCCAAACTGCTCTGAAACTGGTCTTACCAAGGGCAGACATTGCTCAGTTTGCGGCGAGGTTACGCTCAAGCAGGAAACCGTGGCAAAGACACAGGACCACGTTTTTGAGGGCTTTGCAACGGTAACGAAAGCACCAACGACGTCGTCAAGCGGCACAGGCTCGCAAAAATGCGTAAAGTGCCAAAAGAGTATTAGCATAACCTTCCCTAAGCTCACCTCAAATAAGCTCACAAAGGACGACCTTTATTCCGTTGAAACGGACATATATAACCAAGCGTACGTAAACAGATGGAAGCTTTTCGACGGCAACACAAAGACAGCAGGTCTTTGGTCGCCAGGTAGCGAATGGTTCGGCAATAAGGGCGAGATTTTGACAATCACCCTTGACCAAGAAATGATTATTTCCAAGCTCGTTATGTACAGAACGGGTAACGGCACGTATGCAACCGTGCGATTTAAGGATGCAACGGGCAAGGTTACATATGAAGCAAGTGACTACGCAAACGGCGGCGATGCTTACGGCGGAAATTCACAGAAAAAGCAATTCTTCTCGGGTAAGAGCTACAAGGCTTACACTATTGAAATCGAAATCACAGGAATTAAATGGGAAAGCGCGCTTACCTACAAGGTTGCAGAGCTTGAAATATACGGTGCTGCAAACGATACAAGAATAGAGCATACACACGTATATAGAGATTTTTTGGAAACAGGCAAGGTGGCAACCTGCCAGTCAACGGGAATTGATATTTATTCCTGCTTCTGCGGCGCTAAGAAGGAAGTTTCAACGCCAAAGGTTGACCACTCATACGATTATATCAGCGAAATCAAGGTTGTTTCCTGCTTAGAGGGCGGCAGAGTAGTTTACGAATGTGAATGTGGCGCAAAGCAGACGGTAACGAGCGAGGCAACGGGTCACTCCTTTAACAAGCTCGTTGAATATAAGATAGTTCCAACCGTAAAATACGCGGGCACGGCAACCTACAAGTGCCTATACTGCAACCAACGACAGGACAGAGCCCTTTCAATTCTCCCACTTGAGGACGTTAATTACCTTCGCGTTGACTCAATGGCGGACGGCAAGATAGTTCTGAAGTTCAATCTTTACGAGGAGCTTCACGACCTTGAGGTCAGATACAGTGCAAACGAAATCACAAGCCAAAACTTTGAGGGTGCAACGCTTATTACCCCACAAATTTCGGGTGAGGCGCTTATAACGCTTATTTTAGACCTTAATGCAAGCACCACGGAGCCAATTTATATTGGCGTAAGACAGTACGTCGGTACAAACTACGGTGAAATTGCCACGGTACGCGTTGGCGGTGACCGTGAGGTGGAAATTGACTACGACCGCGCACAGGTTTACCACGGCGAGGTATTAAATTCATTCAAAGCGCTCTTTGATAACGACGTTTCAACAAAGCTCGGCACTATCTTTACAGATAAAAACGATACGGTAATTTACGGCTCTAAGCTTCGTCCGATAGTTGATTTTGAATATAAGCACTACGTTTCACGCATTAAGCTCTTCTACGATGCAGCAGGCAAAACGGTAACGGTTAAGTGGAGCGAAACACCCGTTGACTTTATGGCAGATAACAGCGAGTGGGACGGCTACAAAACGTTTACCACAACGTCGGGCTGGAACGAAATTCCGGTTGGCGCGACTATCAGATATTTCCAAATTGAATTTACAGACGGAGAAGCGCCCTGCGAGGTTGAAGCATACGGCTTCCAATGCGGCGAGGGTGACGAAATTGCAACCTATAAGGTTGAAAGACCTAAGGTTGGCGACCTTCTCGGTATGTGCGGCTTCGTTGCAATCGGCGGCGGTAATACACCTATCGACTCCGTAATTTGCACAAACGTGCTTCGTGAATACCACAACTTCGGCTGGACGTACGTTGCAAGCAACTATGGTGCTAAGGCAAACGTGTTCCAAAGCAGTGGAATGGGTCAGTTTGACGACAGATACCGTGAATATAAGGCAGCAGGAATTAACGTAATTCCGTGCATCCAATGGAACCTTAAAAACGAAACAATTTCTTATAAGGTTGACGAAAACGGCTTGCCGATTTATCAAAACGGTAAGCTTGTAAAAGCCACTTTCTGGGAGCGCTTTAACCCGAATACATATTTCGTATATGCGGACAATGTGTTTGGATTTTCCGCACGTTACGGCAGAAATAGCTCTGCTGAGCTTCTTGCAATTGCAAAGGCGCATTGTAAAGACTTGATAGAATCCGTAGGACAAGGCACAATTGAATGGATTGAAATGGGTAACGAGCCTGAGGGTAGCTGGAACGGTATTCACAACTATCTCTCCGCTTATATGTTAGCGGCGGCAACCTCAGCGGCTTACGACGGACACTGCTCAACAATTCCTGTACCGGGTAATGACGGCTATCACTTGGGCGGCAAGAACGCAGACCCGACAATGAAGCTTGCAATGGCAGGTGTTTCGGGCGTTAGCAACGAATATATCACAGCTCTTATTTACTGGATGAAATCAAACCGTCAGGACGAAAAGGCGGCGTTTGATGCATTCAACGTTCACCACTATATGGCGGCGAACAAGGAGGTTGCCCCAGGCGTTTGGGCAACCGTTGGTATTTCACCTGAGGAAGCAAAGATGGAAGAGGTGCTTTCACAGCTTATCGAGATAAGAGATAAATATTATCCCGAAAAAGAGGTTTGGATTACCGAGTTCGGTTGGGATACAAACCAAAGCTATTCAACGGCAACCTCATCACACGCATACGGCGAATACACGGGCAGACAGGTTCAGGCTATGTGGCTCACTCGTTCGTACCTCATTTTCTCAGCTTGCGGTCTTGATAAGGCGGATATGTATATGTGCGAGGACGCAGGTATTGAGGCGGAATCCACAGGTAAGTACGGTACTTGCGGCGTTATCGCGTACGAAAAGGACGAAAACGGCAATACCCACGAGGTTAAAAAGGACTCGTATTATTACCTTTACACCTTAAAGAACACCTTGGGAGACTACACCTTTGACTCCAAGGTTGAAGCGTACGACGAAAACGTAATGATATACAGATTTACAACCGACGACGGCAAGGAAGCTTACGCGGTTTGGTGCAAGACATCAGACGGCACTAAGAGTGAAAACTACCAGCTCAGAATTAACGGCGAAGCAGCAACCGTTGTTGAAGCGGTTTACGGCGATATCGACGGCGTTAAGACAGAGGTGTTAGCCGACGAATTTAACTGCGTAACGGTTGACGTTAGCGAAAACCCAATCTACGTAGTAGTTGATTAAAAATATTTTTGGCAGGGGAGAGAAATCTCTCCTGCTTTTTATGCAACCTGCGGTTGATGATATGCACCTTCGGTGGTGATATACAACCTTCGGTGGTGATATACAATGCGGTGCATTGATGATATACACGGTAAACCGTGATGATATACAACCTTCGGTTGATTTAGCCTTCTCCAGTGGGAGAAGGTGGCGGCTTTGCCGACGGATGAGGTGTTTATTGACACAGATTCCTCGACAGGCTTGGAATGGCAGGGGAGAATGATAATTAAATCGCTTGCGCGATGAAGTCCTGCGGATTAAGTCCAAGCAAGCTTGGATGAAGTCGCTTCGCGGTTGGTTATACCGTAGGGACAGGCGTCCCCGACTGTCCGTAAACCAATGAAAGAAAATTAAATCGCATACGCGGTTGATTTACCAACCGAGGTCGTGGAGTTCTTTGGCTTTTGCTTGCTCGCGCTCCCTTTGGCATCTTTCGAGGTATTCATTTGAGCGCCTTAACGATGTCTCAAAAAACTCGTCCGCATCAAAGCTTGACGCTTCGTCACTTTGGTCCTTGTACCACGATAAAAGCGTTGCATAGTGCGATTTATACTTATCGCCCTTAGATGCTAAATATAGGCTTAAATCCTCTATATATTTCATATGGCTACGCGGAAATTTTTCCCGAAAGCTCTCAAATTCCTCGCCTGTGAGCTTAACGTTTTGAAATGAGCCGTATATTTCTTTCTTATTATTCTTCTTAATACTCTTAGAATTACTTTCCTTTAAGCTTTTCTCTTTTGCTTCTTTTCTCTTTTCGTCTTTCCTTTCAGGCAATTCGTCCCAATCTTGTCCCAAATCTTGGCTCGTTTGT
>JBGVIN010000001.1:0-5380 GCA_045123255.1 Eubacteriales bacterium | reverse complement strand
CGCATCATATAATGACGTAGTTGCGCTTCTTAAAGAGGAGAATATATAATGAAATACGTTTCTCCAAAATATGAAAGCACCGCCCTTGAAGTAAACGATATAATTATGTCGGGTGAACCAAGCTACACAATAAACGAGGGTGGCGACGATGACGGCAACAAGGTCGGCGACGTAATGATAAGCGCGGGTAGCATTTTTGCACCGTACTTTGATTAAACAAAGCTGCCAAAAACAGAAAATTTTATAAAAAAGAAAGAGGCTGTCGCATTAGCGACGCCCCTTTTGTTATATATGTGATTAAGTACTACACGTAGATTATATTATTTCCAAGTCGTTTTTGCTTGGAAATTTGGGATAGGTATCATTTAGGTTGTCAGAGTACCAATATGCAACAGATGAAATGTCATCTTGCAGTGGCAGATAACGTCCCTCGCTTCTCCAACCTAAGGCTTGAATAGTTACTTTCAAATCTTCTTTGAAATACACGGGGTCGGCTATATGAAAACGATACATATCGAAATATCTTTGTGCCATATAAGTCGAATCCGTCTTATTTACCTTAGATAAGCCTTGATACGGGCTTGAAAACTCAACGTATTTTCCATCAACGTCAAAATTATACGCGCCGCCGAAATAATCCTCTGTGCCTGTGCCGCATATGGTAGGGAAGTCCTTGTCGCCATCAATATAGAATTTGATTTCACCCTCTCCCCACCAACCGTTGGATTTTACGCCCCAATGCATATACGTTCCAACGTATACACCGTTTCCTTTGATATTGTCAAGAATGGTGTAATTTTCCATATAAGGCAGTGGATTTACACGCCTGTATTGCGCGTGAAAATAAAGGCTGCCTGTGTTAATTTCCTTTTCCTCGCAGTCAATTTGATAATACACCATTATATCCTCGGTATGGAGATTTTCAATTTCGATACGGAAGGAATTAAAATAAGGCATTTCAAAATATGAGTTCATTCCACGTCTTGGATTATAGCAAATCGGAAGGCTGTTTATTTGCCTGTATTCGGTATTATCGGCATTGCAGAAAAAATCGTAAAGTGGCGCTTCCACGCACGGATTACTTTGACCGTCAAAATAGATACGGAAAACCGTAAGTCTGCCGGCAGGTGAGCTATCTACTATCCAAATGTGCTTAATAGCTCCTTGCCCTTTTATGTCGGCTATATTATATTTTTCGCCTGCTTTGATTACAACGTAGGGATTGACCTTCCAGCCCTGTCCTAATTCTCGTGCATTGTAGGCGGCACTGCCTTCTATTGCCATGCCACCCTTGCCTTTTTCTCCCGTAGGATTTTCTGGGGACAAGGAAAAGGAACGAACGTTGTCTTTTTTTATAGTTAAATTATGAAGCATATTATTACCTCGTAAGTGTGATAGTGATTAAAGTATAGCATAGCAAATTTGCTTTTTCAATACACAAAGCTTAAAAAAATTCAACTGTAAAAATTGCGTATTTTCAAGCCATAAAAATACACCTAACAGTTGTAAAAATAACAATTTTGGGTTTATTGTTATGCGTATCTGTTTATGTTATAATGAAAATGACAAGCATTATTGCAGTAATTATCTTATATGTGTTTGTTTTTATGGTATAATAAAATCAAAAGTAGGAGGTATTATGACACTCGGAAAAACAATTCACAGAATAAGAACAGAGGCGAAGCTCACACAAGAACAATTTTCTCAAATATTCGGGATATCGCAGCAATCGGTTCAAAAATGGGAAAGTGACGCTTCAACTCCCGACCTTGATAAAATTATTATGATATCAAAGTATTTTGATATTTCTCTTGATGCTCTTATCCTCGGAAATGATAATAGAGTTGTGGACGAAATGAAAAAGACTAGGGTAATAAAGCCACACTATAAAAATATACACGACTGGGAGTTTTATTCCTCAAATCTTTTACTTGAATATCAAGAGTCCTTTGATGAAGGATTAGATATAGAGGTTTACAATGATGTGTTTTCTTCGGTATCAAGGCTTCCGAAGGGAGAAATAAAAAAGAAGCTTGGAGACGTTTTATTTGAAGCTATCACCTCCGCTAATCAAAGAGACGGATATTTATATATTGAGCCTTCGGAGCTTGAACAAATAAAGGGGCTAAGAAAAAAATATAACGCTCAATTATCATATAATTCCACGGATATGGAAAATAAAATTCACGGTGCATGGATGGGGCGAATTTGCGGTTGCATGCTTGGTAAGCCTCTTGAGGGAATACGTACAGACGAGCTGATTCCGTTTCTTAAGGAAACTGATAATTACCCAATGCACAGATACGTTTTGAGAAGCGATTTAACTGACAAGATTATTGAAAAATATAAATTTGGCTTTGCGGGGCAGACATATGCAGACCAAATTGACGGTATGCCCGTAGATGATGATACTAACTACGTCGTGCTTGCACAAGAAATTATAGACAAGCACGGAAGAAGCTTCACGTCATACGACGTTGCGAGTGCGTGGCTAAAATATCAAAGCAAGGAATATTATTTTTCAGCTGAGCGTATAGCTTACCTTAATTTTGTAAAAGGCTTTGATCCACCTGAATCAGCGGCTTATAAAAATCCTTACCGTGAGTGGATTGGAGCGCAGATACGAGGAGATTATTTTGGATATATCAACCCGGGAAATCCTGAGCTTGCAGCGGAAATGGCATGGAGAGATGCTTCTATTTCTCACACCAAAAACGGTATCTACGGAGAAATGCTTGTTAGTGCTATGCTATCTGTGGCTTCTTGCACTGACAATATTGAAGAAATCATTCTTTGCGGTCTTGCTGAAATTCCATACACCTCAAGGTTGTATGAGGATGTGATGGCTGTTGTTGAAGCCTATAAAAACGGTGCTTCTCAAAAAGATTGCTTTGATATGATTCATAAAAAATATGATGAATACACCTCGCACGGCTGGTGTCATACAATATCAAACGCTATGATTGTTGTAGCCTCGCTATTATACGGAAACGGCGATTTTGAAAAATCCATCTGTATGGCGGTGGAAACAGGCTTTGATACTGACTGTAACGGTGCAACTGTTGGCTCGGTGCTTGGTATGATAATCGGATATGAAAAAATTCCAGAATGTTGGAAAAGTCCAATCAACGACACGTTACACACATCATTATTTACCATTGAAACGGTAAAAATTTCAGATTGCGCTAAACGCACAATGAAACACATTGTTAATTCATAGTATAAACAATTAAAATGTAAATAAAAGAAATAAAGGAGAAAAACGATGAAAAGGAAAATTCTTTTAATTGCTATGACGGTAGCAATACTAACTTTTGTTTTTGCTCTTTATGTTGGTGCTGAAACAATCACTTACGAGGGGCAAGAAATAGAGCTTGTTAACAATCTTGGCGACCCGGCGTGGTACACAGGCACTACGGCGGAAAAAATCAAGGACAAGGAGTCCGTTGTTATTTTGAAGGATGCAGACGGTGGCTTGACCGCTTATCCGTCATATTATATTTTCAAATATATGATAGAGGGCTCTACGGTTCGCGTAAATTGGGCAGACCAAAACGGCGTTGATTATTCTTTTATAAATGAAAATAACGGTAAGAATTATCAGGCAGGAAGCATATACTATGTGGAGCTTCCATATGGAATAACTCTTTTGACAAATGCTAATCTTTGGGGCGATGGCAAAAAAGAGCCTAATGTAGTTGAGTTTGTTTTCCCTGATTCTGTCACTTTAATTCAAAATAATGCTTTCACTCAAGTAAGTGCGTGCAAAAAAATTACGATGTCTAAAAATCTTAAGACAATAGAAATGTGGTCGTTTTATAATTCGGCAAATCTTGAAACTATTGTTTTCCCAAATGACTCAGCTATTGAAAGCATAGATAAGGGCGCTTTCAGTGGATGCACAAGGTTAGAAAATATAAATCTTGAAAGCTGCACAAGCTTAAAATCACTTGGCGATGGAGCATTTCAAAGCTGTAGAGCTATTGACAGACTTGCATTGCCCGATTCCTTGGAGACAATAGGTTTTCAAACGCTTTATGATTTGGGAGAAATTGAGCTTGCAAGCGACTATTTGCCAAAAAGCTTAAAAAACGTTGACCAATACTTTTTGAATAGCTGTAAGCTGAAAAACAACGTATTATATTTTCCGCAAGGATTTACCTCTCTTGCCGCAAGATATTGCTTTGCAGGTAGCTTCGCGCCAGAAACGTCATTGACTCTTGTTTTCCTTGGTAAAATGACAAATGTAAATTTATCAGATGCTTCGCTTACAACGTTTTTAGATAATGGTGCGCAAAAGCCAATCAAATTAGTGTTTGCACAAAACGAACACAGTGACCTTTCAGGACCAATTGTTTCTTGTGTTGATTTTAACGGACAAAAGGGCTTTATCGCTATCTCAAAGGACGGTAGCTCTCTTTATAGAAATCAAGTGGGAACGCTTACAGTAAGCTTTGAAAATACTAACTATTATAACCTAACAGGTCTTGGGGCTGATGCAAACGGCAACACTATTCACAGTGTTGGAATTTCTCCGACAGAAATAATTTTCTGCGGAGGAGAAAACGTGGAAATAAGCTATACCATAAGATGTAATCACACAGACAAGGGTTGGTACAGATTCCATACAACGAGCGAAGTGTACGATATAAGCACACACGAGGCAGAGGCTATTCATTATAATGACAGAGTATATCAAAAGGGAAACTGCGGTTACGACGAAACAACTACAAACACATGTGTGATTTGTAAGCTTCGAAGCGTGGTAGTTGGGGAAAAAGCAACAGGCAACCATACATATGAGGATGATTTTAACTGCGAAACCGCTCTTAACTGTGACGTTTGCTTGAAAACACTTAATGAAGCGCTTACACACGATATTAAGACAACAATCCTATATGAAAACGGATATACGTCAAAGGGCATAAAGACAATTGCTTGTCAAAACGAGGGATGCAAGCATAGTGAAGGTGAGGAAGAAACGGATGCTCTCTTTACCGAGCTCGGCTTCTCGTGCGCACAGTACGGAGATATGATGTCGGTTAACTACCGTGTAAATGCGGGGGCTATAGCGGAGTACGAAAAAATCACAGGTGAAACCGTTAACTACGGTGTGTTCGCGGTTAAGGCAGAGACAATCGGTAAAAACGATATCTTTGACGAAAACGGCGCGGAAAGAGAAGGCGTTATAGCTGCTGATATAACAGGCGCAGGCTTTAACCTCTTTAACTTAAAGATAATGGGCTTTGACGAAAAACAAAAGGATATTGACCTCGCTATGGGCGCGTTTGTGAAAACAAGCAAGGAAGGCACAGTTAAGTATAGCTACCTTCAAATTGATGAGCCGACAAACGGCAAATACTACCTCGCTTCATATAAC